>JAFGXB010000068.1 GCA_016936875.1 Burkholderiaceae bacterium
CCCGCTACGCCCGGGTGCTCACCATTGCCGGCTCCGACAGCGGCGGCGGCGCCGGCATTCAGGCCGACCTCAAGACCATTTCCGCGCTGGGCTGCTATGGCATGACGGCCATCACCGCCATCACCGCGCAGAACACCCAGGGCGTGCGCGCCATCCAGGCGCTGCCGCCGGAGTTGCTCGCGCAGCAGATCGACGCCGTGGTCGAGGATATCGGCGTGGACGCGGTAAAAATCGGCATGCTGCACGACCCCGCCGTGGTGCGCACAGTGGCCGACGCCATCCGCCGTCACCGCTTCCCGCATGTGGTGCTCGACCCGGTCATGGTCGCCACCAGCGGCGACAAACTCATCACCAAGGCCACCGTGGACGTACTGGTGCGCGAGCTGTTTGCGCTGTCCACACTCATCACCCCCAATCTCGACGAAGCCATGTGGCTGCTGCGGCTGGACGCGATTTCTGTCGAGGCGCTCGACCACACCGCGCACCGGCTGCATGGGCTCGGCGCTCCTGCGGTGCTGCTCAAGGGCGGCCATCTGCCCGGCCCGGTGCTCACCGATGTGCTGCGCCTGCCGGACGGACAGATCATCCGCTGGGAAACGCCGCGCATCCCCACCCGCAACACCCACGGCACCGGCTGCAGCCTGTCATCGGCCATTGCCGCGCATTTGGCGCTGGGCACATCACTGGTGGAGGCGGTTCGCCTGGGCCGCGACTATGTGCGGGGCGCCATGACCGCAGGGGCCGACATGCAGCTCGGCCACGGCCACGGCCCGCTCAACCACGGCCACGCGCCGCAGGCCACGCGACGACTGCCGCTTTAGACCACCGCAGCTTCCTGCGCCCGTTTCTCGCGCCAGCGCAGCACACCTGCAGCCAGCAGCGTGAACGCCAGGCTGGGCAGCGCCGAGCCCCAGCTCGGCCACCACAGCGTGCCCGCCTGAAACACCGCAATCCCCAGCAGCCAGACGATCATCGGCCCCCAGCGCCAGTTGCTCTGCGGCGGCAAACCCGGTGCCAACTGCGCAATCACCACGCCGAACAAGGGCACAAACACCGAACTCAGCGTGAGCAAAAACGGCTCCAGCGCGTGCATCGGCAGCGCCAGTGCCGCGGCGGTGGCCAGGAGCACCAAAGTCATGCCGGTGCGACGGATGGTCAAGCGACTCTGGAGAAAATTGGTCGACACCGCGCCGGAGTGCACGTCGCCGTAGGCGTTGTCCACCTCGTCCACCAGAATGAAGCCGAGCGCGATCAGCCCGCCCTGCGCCAGCAGCAGGGTGCTGAGCATGTCGATATCGGATGGGGACACGCTGATAACCAGCACGCCGAGCGCATAACACCAGATGTTGGCGGCGGCATAGCCCATCCAGGTGCCCCGCGCCGTGGCGCCCGCCTGCCGTCCGTAGCGCGCGTAGTCGGCCACCAGCGGCAGCCAAGACACCGGCATGGCCACCACCAGATCCACCGCAGCGAGCAGGCTCATCGATCCGTCGCCCGGCTTGGCCCACAGCGCGGCCAGTCCGTGCTGCCAGGCTTTCAGCCCGAATTGGTAGCTCAGCCACAGCAGCGAAGCGATGATCAGCGGCATGGCGGCGCGGCTGACAAAGCGCCGCACCAGACCGATCATCCGCCCGCTGGCCAGCACCAGCAGCAGCGCGCCCCAGGCCAGCGTTGCCACCACGGGAACCCAGGCCGCGTTCACCCCGAACACATGATCAATGATGGTGCGCGTGCCGTCGCGCATCACCACCAGCTCGAACGCCGTCCAGCCGAGCAGTTGCACCACGTTGATCGCCACCGGCAGCATGGCGAAACGCTGCCCCATGGTGCGCCCGATCAGCGCCGAACTCGATAGTCCATGCTTGCTTCCGATACCCGCCACCCAGGCCAGCAAGCCCGCGCCCAAGACCGAGCCCAGAAGAATCGCGCCCAGCGCCTGCGGCAAACTCAGGCCCGGCCGCAAATAAGCGCCCACCTGCATGACCAGCAGGCCCACGCCCAGGCTGAACCACAGCGCCGCGGCATCCGTGAAGTTGAAAATACGTTCGGCCGCGGGAACGCAGGTATTGGACGCGTGCGCCGCGTCGGTCGAAGAAGACTGTGCTGCCATGGGTGGTTCTGTGCGTGCTCGCGCCGAAAACCCCGGCGCGCGCCGCCGCGCATGAAGCGCACCCGCCGCCAACCGTGCTTCCCTGCGCGAGGATGACCTCAATCAGGTTCGAAGGGACTCTCTCAAGGGAACGCAAAACCGTCCCAAGTTTCCTTGCCCCCTTGGGGGCGGGTCGGGGAGCCGACCCTGGGAGCACTCAGCGGTTGCAGCACATGGCCACCCCGCACCCCCAAGCGTTGTGCCGCAGGATTGCGGCGCACAGTGGATTGTAGGCAGGGCGGCGCGTTTTCATGGGTTCAGCCGCAGCGCGTCGCTGTGATCGTTCAGCGGGTTGTGCTGCGGGCGTGCTGCGGTCGAGCGGCTATCCTGATACCCCGAAGACAAGGCCTCCGCCATGCACCCAACCCTTTTCCGCTGGTCTCGTCTGGTTTTGGTGGCGCGCCTGCTCTGGGCAGCGCCCTACACCCTGCTCGGCCTGCTCATCGCCCTGCCGGCCTGCGCGCTGGGTGCCAGACTGCGGCGCGATGAGCACACACTGGAATGCACCGGGGGGCGGCTGGGCCCGTGGATGCTGCGCCTGCCCAATCGCCATCGCATCATCGCCATCACCCTGGGTCACGTCATTCTGGCCGTGGACACCACCGCCATGCAGCACCTGCGCGCCCACGAACGTGTGCATGTGCGCCAGTACGAACACTGGGGCCCGTTCTTCGGCCCGGCCTATCTGCTGGAAAGCCTGTGGCAAACCCTGCGTGGCCGCGACGCCTACCGCGCCAATCGCTTCGAGCGCGAGGCGTATGCGAAGGGTGGGCCCTTTTCGCGTTGATGGGTCCGCATGGCTGAGCACCGCGCGTCTGATCCCTGCTCTGCCGGTTCGTTGATATGCATCAAGTGAGATGCTTGCCAAAGGCATAGTCTGCAAGCGAGTCCACCGTGACTTTGAACGAACACCGTTTCACAAGGAGATTGCCATGATGTCGACCAAACCATTTTTGAGTGCCCTGTCACTCAGCCTCTTGCTCGCAGGTGGGGTGCTGCCGACCACTGCGACACATGCACAGACGCACAAACAGGAAACCATATACGGCAGCAAACTGA
>JAFGXB010000069.1 GCA_016936875.1 Burkholderiaceae bacterium
ATCGGTGCCGTGCGCTTCGAGCTTGAACAAGGTTTGCAGATTCACGAATAGTCTCCTCGGGTTTTCATGCTTCGCTCAGAGTGGCGCAGTCGGTGCCCCGCGCCGGATTCGGCGCGGGTTCAAAACGCTTCAGCCAGACGCCTGCGTGGCCGTCTCGCGGACATGCGCGCGCAGCCAGCGGTGCCCCGCGTCGAGATGCACGCGGGCGTGCCACAGCAGGTAATAAGTGAGCGGGGGAAACGGCACCGGGCAAGGCAGGATGCGCACCGCCAGCCCGGCGTCCACATAGCGTTGGCAGAAGCGCCGCCCTGTCGTCAGCACCAGCAGGCTGCGCGCCACCAGGCCCGGAATCAGGTTGAAAAAAGCGCAATGCACACTGATGTTGCGCTGCAGACCCAGATGGTGCAGATGCTGGTCGATCACGCCCTCGCCCACGGCGCGCAGCGGCGACGGGGCCACATGCTCGGCCTGCAGATACTGCTCCAGATCGAGACCGCGCCGCAGCGCCGGGTGGTCTGCCGCCACCAGACAGACGATGTCGTCATCGAGCAGCGGGGCGAGGTGCAGATCCTGCGGCGGCTCCAGCCAGTTTCCCAGCACGACATCCACATCGCCAGCCGCCAGCGCGTGGCGATAGTCCAGCGTGGCCGAAAGCGGCAGCACGTCCACCCCGCACTGCGGCGCCTCGCGTTTGAGCGTGGCGATGAGCTGCGGGAGGAAAGCCGGGTCCATATAGTCGGCTGCCGCCAGACGAAACAGGCGGGTGCTGTGCATCGCATCGAACACCCCCGTGCCGCCGAGCAGGCGCTGCGCCTCCCGAAGGATGCAGGCGCTGGGCTCGATCAGGCTTGCGCCGAACGCCGTCGGCACCATGGCATTGCCGCTGCGCACCAGCAATTCGTCGCCGGTGATGCCGCGCAGGCGGCGCAGCGCACCGCTCACGGCGGGTTGGGTTGAGCCCAGGCGCATGGCGGCGCGGGACACGTTCGATTCGGTCAGCACGGTATGCAGAATCCGGATGAGATGCAGGTCAATGGAGTCCAGCGCATTGTTCATGGTGCAGCCCCTTGCGGCATCAGCCGCTTCGCATGTTTTGTATACAGTTCAGCAGATGTCAATCGTGCCAGATCGTGGCCCAATACTTGCAGCATCCCGTAGAAGTCTGTTTTCATCGTTCCACCGCCTAATGGCCCGCAACCCGCCATGCACACCCAACCCATTCGCTTCGTCCATCGCGGCCAGATCACCGAGATCAGCGGCCTGCCCGTCACCACCACCGTGCTGCAATGGCTGCGCGAGCACGCGCACCACTGCGGCACCAAGGAAGGCTGCGCCGAAGGCGACTGCGGCGCCTGCACCGTGGTCGTGGCGGAGCTGGCCGATGACGCCCATCAAGACAGCGCCGCCGTCGGCGTGGGAATGCTGCATCTGCGCCCGGTCAACGCCTGCATCCGCTATCTGCCCACGCTGCACGGCAAGGCGCTGTTGACGGTCGAAGACCTGCAAAGCCTCGCTCCGGGCCGTGCGCTGCATCCGGTGCAGCAGGCCCTGGTCGATTGCCACGGTTCGCAATGCGGCTTCTGCACCCCCGGCTTCGTCATGTCGCTCTACGCCACTTATGAGTGCCATCAAGGCAGCGGCACCCGCCCCACGCGGCAGCAACTGGCCGACGATCTGTCGGGAAACCTCTGCCGCTGCACCGGCTACCGGCCCATTCTCGATGCGGGTCAGGCCATGTTTGAAGCGCCCCCGGCGCGGATCGACCCCGAGCCCATTGCCGCGCTGCTGCGCCAGATTGCCGCGCGCACGCCCGAGCCCTTTGTGCACGCCGCGCCCAACCCCGCCTACCTCGATGCGCAGGGCCAACCGCGCATCGATCACTTCATCGCCCCGCGTCAGATCCAGACCCTCGCAGCGATTTGCGCCGGTGAACTCCCGACGCCAGAAAGCGAGGCGGCGTCGGCGCCGAGCCGCCTCAAGGCGACGCCGCAGCCCCCACGGGGGGCGCACGCCGCAGGCGGGCGGGGGCTCACACTCCTCGCCGGCGCCACCGACATCGGCCTGTGGACCAACAAGCAATTCCGCGACGTGGGCGATCTGCTCTATCTCGGCAATGTGCGCGAGCTGTCTGCCGTGGAGCACGACGGCACCCTGCTTCGCATCGGCGCCGCCGTGCCGCTGGAAGACGCCTGGGCCGCGCTGGTTCACCACTGGCCCGAACTGCGCGAAATGGCGCTGCGCTTCGCCGGCCCCCCGGTGCGCCACGCTGGCACCCTCGGCGGCAATGTGGCCAACGGCTCGCCCATTGGCGACAGCGCTCCCGTGCTGCTGGCGCTCGACGCTGTGCTGGTGTTGCAGTGTGGACAGGTCCAGCGCCGCCTGCCGCTTGCCGCGTTCTATCTCGACTACATGAAAAATGCCCTGCAGCCTGGCGAGTTCCTGCGGGCCATCGCGTTGCCGCTGCCGCAGGCTGCGGATGCGCCGCTGCGGCTGCGCGCCTACAAGCTGTCCAAACGCTATGACTGCGATATCTCCGCCGTGAGTTGCGGCCTGGCCCTGCGGCTGGACGCGCAAGGGCACGTCAGCCATGTACGGCTTGCCTTTGGCGGCATGGCCGCGGTGGTCAAGCGCGCCGCGCAGGCCGAAGCCGCGCTGCTCGGCCAGCCGTGGAACGAAGCCGCGGTACGCGCGGCCATGCAGGCGCTGAACACCGACTTCCAGCCCCTCACCGACCTGCGCGCCAGCAGCGCCCATCGGCAGCGCGTGGCCCGCAATCTGCTGTGGCGCTTCTGGCTGGAAACCCGCTCCGATGCGCCTCTGCCCGCCAGCCAGACCAGCGTCTGGTCGGGTTCGCTGCCTGCGCTGCATGCCGTTTAAGAGCGAGCCATGAACAATCTATTCAATCCCTTGCAGACCGCTCCAGAAATCACCGACTTCGCCCGGTCCGACGCCCATCCATGGCCCGAGGCAGAATGGCCGGCGCTGCGCGAAGGCGCCCGCGTGGGCGTGAGCCCGCCGCATGAATCGGCGCATTTGCACGTCAGCGGGCAGGCCACCTACACCGACGACACGCCCGAGCTGCAAGGCACGCTGCACGCCGCGCTCGGCCTCTCGCCGCTCGCGCACGGCAGCTTGCTGGGCATTGATGTCGACCGCCTCCGCGCCCTGCCCGGCGTGGTGGCGGTGTATACGGCGGCGGACATTCCCGCCAGCAACGATTGCGGGCCGGTGATTCACGACGATCCCATTCTGGCCGAAGGCGAACTCCGCTACCTCGGCCAGCCGGTGTTTCTGGTGGTGGCCACCTCGCAGGACCTCGCGCGCCGCGCTGCGGCCCAAGCGCGTGCGGTCATTCGCGCCGAACCCCTGCCCGCCGTGCTCACCGCGCGCGAGGCCCACGCGCAAGCCCAGTACGTTCTGCCGCCCATGCACCTGACCCGCGAGACGGCACCCGGCGCGCTCGAACGGGCGATGGCCGCAGCCCCGCACCGCCTGCAAGGCAACCTGAGCGTGGGCGAGCAGGAGCAGTTTTATCTGGAGGGCCAGGTGGCCTACGCCATGCCCACCGAGAACGCCGGCATGCGCGTGCTCTGCTCCACCCAGCACCCCAGCGAGATGCAGCATGTCGTGGCCCACATGCTGGGGTGGATGCAGCATCAGGTGCAGGTGGAATGCCGCCGCATGGGCGGTGGCTTCGGCGGCAAGGAATCGCAGTCGGCGCAGTTCGCCTGCTGCGCGGCGCTGGCCGCCCACCTGTTGCAACGACCGGTGAAACTGCGGCTCGACCGCGACGACGACTTCCTCATCACCGGCAGGCGCCACGGCTTCGAGTACGACTACACCGTGGCCTTCGACGACGCCGGCCGCATCCTCGCGCTCGACGTGACGCTGATCGCCAATGCCGGGCATTCGGCCGATCTGTCCGGTGCCGTGCTTACCCGCGCCATCTGCCATGTGGACAACGCCTACTGGCTGCCCAACGTCGCCATTCATGGCTACGCCGCCCGCACCAATACCCAGAGCAACACCGCCTTCCGCGGTTTTGGCGGGCCGCAGGGCGCGCTCGTCACCGAGTTCGTGCTCGACTCCATCGCCCGGAAACTGGAGCATGATGCCCTACAGGTGCGCCGCGCCAACTTCTACGGCATCGGCCAGAACAACCACACGCCCTACGGCCAGGGCGTGACCGACAACGTCATCACCCCCCTGGTGGACCAGCTCACACAGAGCGCCAACTACACCGCCCGCCGCGCCGCCATCGCCCGCTTCAACGCCAACAGCCCCGTGCTGAAAAAGGGAATCGCGCTCACGCCCGTCAAATTCGGCATTTCCTTCAACGTGCCCCACCTCAACCAGGCCGGCGCGCTGGTGCACATCTATGCGGACGGCAGCGTGCTGGTGAACCACGGCGGCACCGAAATGGGGCAAGGGCTGAACACCAAAGTGGCGCAGGTGGTGGCCGAAGAACTGGGGCTGAACTTCGCCAGCGTGCGCTGCACCGCCACCGACACCCACAAGGTGGCCAACACCTCGGCCACCGCCGCCTCCACCGGAGCCGACCTCAACGGCATGGCCGCGCTGGACGCCGCCCGCACCCTGCGCCTGCGGCTGGCCAGCTTCGCCGCCGAACAGCACGGCGGCCGCACCGAGGCGGTGCAATTCCGTAGCGGGCAGGTGCATACCGGCACCGTCACCCTGCCGTTCGCCACCCTGGTGCAACAGGCCTATCTCGCCCGCGTGCAGTTGTGGAGCGACGGCTTTTATGTCACCCCAAACGTGCACTGGGACGCCAAAACCCTCACCGGCCACCCGTTCTATTACTTCGCCTACGGTGCCGCGATCAGCGAAGTGCTGGTGGACACCCTCACCGGCGAGTGGCGGCTGCTGCGCGCCGACATCCTGCACGACGCCGGCAAATCGCTCAATCCGGCCATCGACATCGGGCAGGTTGAAGGCGCCTTCATTCAGGGCATGGGCTGGCTCACCCTGGAAGAACTGGTGTGGCATCCGAAAACCGGCCTGCTGCTCACCCACGCCCCCAGCACCTACAAAATTCCCACCGCCAACGACTGCCCATCCGAATTTCACACCGCGCTGTTCGACAACCCCAACGCCCAGCCCACCATCCACCGCTCCAAAGCCGTCGGCGAGCCGCCGCTGCTGCTGCCGTTTTCGGCACTACTGGCCCTGCGCGACGCCATTTCCGCCGTGGGCGGGCACCGCGCCGACCCGCCGCTGCGGGCACCCGCCACGACCGAAGCCATCCTCGATGCCATTGAATCTTTACGCGCACCATCCCCCGCCTGAAACAACCCGCCCGGAAGCGCACCCGCCATGCTCCGCGACGCCATCGCCCCAGCCTTCCACGCCACAGAGGCAGAACAAGCCCCGTGGGTGCGCATCACCGTGCGCCGCGTGCGCGGCTCCGCCCCGCGCGAGCAAGGCGCCTGCATGCTGGTGGGTGCCACGCAGGCGCGCGGCAGCATCGGCGGTGGCCATCTGGAGTGGAACGCCATCGCCACCGCGCGCCAGTTGCGCCAGCGCTGGGCGGCGGGCGCCAGCGCCGAAACCCACATGGAGCGCCACGCCCTCGGCCCCGCGCTCGGGCAATGCTGTGGCGGGCAAGTGGAGCTGAGCTTCGAAGCGGCGTCCAGCGGCGCGCTCCCCGTTCCCGCGCCGCTGTTTCATCTGCAACTCTTTGGTGCAGGCCACGTCGGCCGGGCCTTGGTGCGCGCCCTGCGCCCCCTGCCCTGCAGTATCGACTGGGTCGACGAACGCGAGCAGGAATTCCCACCAGACGCCTTCGTTCCTACAACCGACGCCGCATTCCCCTCCACCCTGCGGGCACTCGCCGTTGACGCGCCCGAAGCCGAAATCGCCACCGCCCCGCCCGGCACCTTCTACCTGGTCATGACCCACAGCCACGACCTCGACTTTCTCCTGGGCGAAACCATCCTGCGACGGCCCGACATCGGCTGGTTCGGCCTCATCGGCTCCGCCACCAAACGCGCCCGCTTCCTGCGCCGCTGGCAGACCCGCGGCATTCCGCCCGGCGCCATGGAGCAACTCACCTGCCCAGTCGGCATTCCCGGCATTTCCGGCAAGGCACCGGAAATCATCGCCGCCTCAGTGGCGGCGCAGTTGTTGCAGGTGGCCTCCGCAATTGACCAAGACCAGATTCGGGTCTAAATTCAGGTCGACTCGACCTCGGAGGCCCTATGCATTCCGTCACCAACATCAAATCCATTTCCTACCTGAAAAGCCACGCCGCCCAAATCTCCGAAGATCTGGAACTGAATGGCAACCCTTATGTCATCACCCAAAATGGCGAAGCCAGCATGGTGATTGAGCATGTCAAGCAATTTCAGGAAAAAGAGGCCCTTATTGCCGCCCTCAAAATTATCGCCCTCGGCGAGAACGACAGACAACACGGCAAAGGATTGACAGTCGAAGAATCGCGCGCCCAACTCAAAGCCGCCAGACTGCGTCGGAAATAATGACCATCATCATCCTTCCCGACGCGCAGGAAGACCTGCTTTCGCTACAAGATTATATGCTTGATCAATGGGGCGAAGCGGCTTGGATTATTGCGGAAGATGAAATCTTTGAAAAATTGCACCTGATAGAAACAGGCATTTTAGACGGCTCACCAATTCCAGAACTGGCTGCAGTAGGGATCATGAATTATAAAAACGTCTATACATCGCATCACAAACTGGTGTACCAGCGTCTTGATGGAAAAATTTACGCTTACATCGCGGCAGGCCACCGCCAAGATTATCAAACCATGTTACTTAAACGATTACTCCGCAAGTAACGGCGCAATAAAATGAAATATGGAATCAGGCCAAGAGGATTCTTGATGATACCAAGCTAGACCTGACCCTGGTCAACACGCTGTGATTGGAACCAGAAAGTGAATACGACGCCAGCGAGAGGACCAAGGAATATTGCGAGGGCTGTAATCCATGCTTGGAGCTTCGCAACTTCAAGTTGCGCGAGAGCGACTTGGTCGGGTGTCATAGCAAATGGGAATTGGGGTCAGGCCCATCTTAATATCACTATATTACAGCCCGAAGCAGATAGCCCCAAACCAACTCTCGAATTTATCCTTTTCCTCACCCAATGGGAATTATTTTTATTTCCCACACTGCCCATTTACAGCCATACCTAGGTTTTTAACCTCAGCTTTTCCTTCGTCTTCATTAACCACTTCAAGATTCGCTCCACCCACAAACACACCCATTTTGATGTACTGCCTGATGAAATAATTTACTCCAGCCTTCATGTATACAACAATATTATTTGGCGAAAACTCAGATTCTGTTGAGATTGTGTGATTTGCGTTGCCGCGGACCTGCTCATAGAAAAATACTTTATCGGCGGATTCTCCCAGGCATTTGCCATCTACAAGAATGTCTTTCTTAAGCGCCTTACCGCCAAAACTATCGCGGTAAACATACAGACCGGCATTTCCAGGTTCTGGCGTCGGAAAAGCCTTTGCTTGCGTCGATTTAGACTGGTCCGCCATTGGTACGGATGCACAACCTGCCAACCCAAGTGCAGCGATCGCGGAAGCGACAAGGACTATTTTTTTGAACATTGATTCCCCCTGTGTTGAACTTTATTGTTAATAGGCGATGGGAAATACCCACCCTTGGTCACAAGTCTATTTCTCCTCCGACTGTACCGTCCTACAATTTTTGAAACATTCGTATCAAGAAGTAAAACGCCCCGAATAACGGGGCGTTTTAATGAATCGATGCTTGAGAACTTCAGGCTGCGGCGTCCTCCGCTTCTTTTTTCTTCGGTCGCGGCTCGGGTGGGGTGATGTCGAGTTTGATCTTGTCTTTCTCGGCGGCCTCGTCGATATCCACCGATACCCGCCCACCATCGACCAGACGGCCGAACAGCAATTCGTCGGCAAGAGCGCGGCGCAGGGTGTCCTGGATGAGGCGCTGCATGGGGCGGGCGCCCATGAGGGGATCGAAACCGGCCTTGGCCAGATGTTTGCGCAGGGCGTCTGAGAAGGTGATGTCCACTTTCTTTTCGGCCAGTTGGGCTTCGAGCTGGAGCAGGAATTTGTCGACCACGCGCAGGATGATGGTTTCGTCCAGCGGTTTGAAGCTGATGGTCGCATCGAGCCGATTGCGAAACTCGGGGGTGAACAGGCGCTTGATGTCGGCCATTTCGTCGCCCTGCTCGCGCTTGTTGGTAAAGCCGATGACAGATTTCTGCATGGCTTCCGCGCCGGCATTGGTGGTCATGATGAGAATGATGTTGCGGAAGTCGGCCTTGCGCCCGTTGTTGTCGGTGAGTGTGCCGTTATCCATGACTTGCAGCAGCACGTTGAACACATCGGGATGGGCCTTCTCGATTTCGTCGAGCAGCAGCACGGCATGCGGTTTTTTGGTGACGGCCTCAGTGAGCAGGCCGCCCTGGTCGAAGCCCACATAGCCGGGCGGCGCGCCGATGAGACGCGAGACGGTGTGGCGCTCCATGTATTCCGACATGTCGAAGCGGATGAGTTCGACGCCCAGGGTGAACGCCAGTTGCTTGGCCACTTCGGTTTTGCCAACGCCGGTGGGGCCGCTGAAGAGGAAGGCGCCGATGGGTTTGTCGGGTTTGCCCAGGCCGGAGCGGGCCATCTTGATGGCGGCGGCCAGCGCGTCGATGGCGGCTTCTTGCCCGAAGACCACGTTTTTCAGGTCGCGGTCGAGGTTCTTGAGCTTGGAGCGATCGTCGGTGGTGACGCTGTGCACCGGCACGCGGGCGATTTTGGAGATGATCTCCTCGATCTCGATCTTGCCGATGGTCTTTTTCTGCTTGCTCTTGGGCAGAATGCGCTGCGCAGCGCCGGCTTCGTCGATGACGTCGATGGCTTTGTCGGGCAGGTGGCGGTCGTTGATGTATTTGGCGGAGAGTTCGGCGGCGGCAGACAGTGCGCCGGGCGAATACTTCACGCCGTGATGCTCTTCAAACCGCGACTTGAGGCCACGCAGGATTTCCACGGTTTGCTGCACGCTGGGTTCGACCACGTCAATTTTCTGGAAGCGACGCGACAGCGCGGCGTCTTTTTCGAAAATGCCGCGATACTCGGTGAAGGTGGTCGCGCCAATGCAGCGCAACTGGCCCGACGACAGCGCAGGTTTGAGCAGATTGCTGGCATCGAGCGTGCCACCGGAAGCAGAGCCCGCTCCGATGAGGGTGTGGATCTCGTCGATGAACAGCACGGCGTGCGGTTTTTCCTTGAGCTGCTTGAGCACGGCCTTGAGGCGCTGCTCGAAGTCGCCGCGATACTTGGTGCCGGCCAGCAGCGCGCCCATATCGAGCGAATAGACCACGGCGTCATTCAGAATGGACGGCACCTGCCCTTCGGTGATGCGCCAGGCCAAGCCCTCGGCAATGGCGGTTTTGCCCACACCGGCCTCGCCCACCAGCAGCGGGTTGTTTTTGCGGCGGCGGCACAGCACCTGAATGACCCGCTCCACCTCATGCTCGCGGCCGATGAGGGGGTCAATTTTTCCTTGCTGCGCCAGCACATTGAGGTTTTGGGTGAATTGGTCGAGCGGGGATTCCTTGGCGTCCTTGTCTTCGGCGGCGTCTTCCGTGGGGCCCGAGACCGACTTGGTCGGCTCGACCGGCTCGGACTTGCGGATGCCGTGCGACAGGAAGTTCACCACGTCCAGCCGCGTCACGCCCTGCTGGTGCAGGTAGTAAACGGCGTGCGAATCTTTCTCGCTGAAAATGGCCACCAGCACATTGGCGCCAGTCACTTCCTTCTTGCCGTTGGAGGTGGACTGCACATGCATGATGGCGCGCTGAATCACCCGCTGGAAGCCCAGCGTGGGCTGGGTGTCCACATCGTCAGAGCCCGGGACGATGGGGGTGTTTTCCTTGATGAACGCGGTCAGGCTTTTGCGCAGATCGTCCAGATTGGCCGAGCACGCGCGCAGGACCTCGGCGGCGGAGGGGTTGTCGAGCAGGGCCAGCAGCAGATGCTCGACGGTAATGAATTCGTGGCGCTGTTGGCGCGCCTCGACAAATGCCATATGCAGGCTGACTTCCAGTTCTTGCGCAATCATCACGAGCCTCCTAAATGGCTTCCATCACACACTGCAAAGGATGACCGGCCTGACGGGCCGCGCCGATCACCTGTTCCACCTTGGTGGCCGCGATATCGCGGGTGTAAACCCCGCAAACGCCACGACCATCCTGGTGCACTTTTAACATGATTTGGGTCGCTGTTTCGCGGTCTTTATTGAAAAAATGCTGAATCACGACAACCACAAATTCCATCGGCGTGAAGTTGTCGTTGAGCAGGATGACCTGATACATCGCCGGCGGTTTGAGCCGCAGCGTCTGACGCTCAACGACGACGGCGCCGCCGTCTTCTGGGTGGGTTGGATTGGATGCAGCCATGCGCAAAATTGTAGGGAGGTCTGCCACTGCCTGTCTGTTGCCGTGCGTAATTCCGCAGGGCTTTGCAGGTTGCGCATGCAGGAATCGAGCCATGTATTTGCGGGAGCATTGCAGGAAAACAAGTGGGGAGGACTGCGTCATATCCGCCCGAAAAAAAAGACCGCCGATTGGCGGTCTTCATGGGCAATGCGATGCAACTGTCTCTTCCCCTCCCAACCTCACCCGCTGCCGGAGGAGGAGCTGTTTTTCTCCCTCCCCAGCCGTGGGGAGGGCCGGGATGGGGAGGGGGTCGTTTCACACTTCAACGCGCCGAACCCATCGGGCCTGTTCACATGTGGTCGATCATCACCTGGCCAAAGCCGGAGCAGCTCACCTGGGTGGCGTCGGGCAGCAGGCGGGCGAAGTCGTAGGTGACCTGTTTGGAGAGAATGGATTTTTCCATGCTGGCGATGATGCGATCTGCCGCCTCGAACCACCCCATGTGGCGCAGCATCATCTCGGCCGAGAGAATTTCCGAGCCGGGGTTCACATAGTCTTTGCCCGCGTATTTGGGCGCGGTGCCGTGGGTGGCCTCGAACATGGCCACGCTGTCCGAGAGGTTGGCGCCCGGCGCAATGCCGATGCCGCCGACCTGCGCCGCGAGCGCGTCGGAAACATAGTCGCCGTTGAGGTTGAGCGTGGCGATGACGTCGTACTCGTCCGGGCGCAGGAGAATCTGCTGCAAAAAAGCGTCGGCGATCATATCCTTGACCACGATGTCGTGCCCGGTCTTGGGGTTCTTGAAGGTCATCCACGGGCCGCCGTCGAGCGGCTGGGCGCCGAATTCCTTTTGCGCCAGGCCATAGCCCCAGTCGCGGAACGCGCCTTCGGTGAACTTCATGATGTTGCCCTTGTGCACCAGGGTGACGGACTTGCGATCGTTGTCGATGGCGTACTGCATGGCCTTGCGTACCAGCCGCTCCGTGCCCTCGCGCGAGACGGGCTTGATGCCAATGCCCGAAGTGGAAGGGAAGCGGATTTTTTTCACGCCCATTTCATTGATGAGAAAGTGGATCACCTTCTTGGCACCATCTGAATCGGCCGCCCATTCGATGCCGGCGTAGATGTCTTCGGAGTTCTCGCGGAAGATGACCATATTGGTCTTCTCCGGGTGTTTCACTGGCGAGGGCACTCCCTGGAAATAGCGCACCGGACGCAGGCAGACGTAGAGATCGAGTTCCTGCCGCAGCGCCACGTTGAGCGAGCGGATGCCCCCGCCAACAGGCGTGGTCAACGGGCCTTTGATGGAGACGACATAGTCTTTGAGGATCTGCAGGGTGATCTCGGGCAGCCACACGTCCGGGCCGTACACGCGGGTGGCTTTTTCGCCGGCGAAAATTTCCATCCAGGCGATCTTGCGTTTGCCGCCGTAAGCCTTTTTCACCGCCGCATCCACCACCTTGATCATCACCGGGGTGATGTCGAAGCCCGTGCCGTCACCCTCGATGTAGGGAATGATGGGGTGGCTAGGGACGTTGAGCGAATAGTCCGGGTTGACCGTGATTTTTTCGCCTGCGGGAATGCGGATGTGCTGATCCATGAGGGGTCTCCTTCAGTAGTAACCCGAGCATTCTATGCCGCGCCAATGCCGGAATGAAACAGTCTTGTATATGACATAAGAGTACCCCTGCGTCGGCCCGGCGTTACCTTGAGCGCAGGATCACGTCGTCGTCTGCGTGGTGCCAGCGTGCTGTGTCCAGGCTTCGCGCAAGGCCCGCGCGGTGTGCCCTGCCGCGCCGGGGCGCAGAAAATCCGCCACCGGGCCCTGTTTCACCAGCCGTCCGCCGCCGGTGCCGCCTTCGGGGCCGAGGTCGATCAACCAGTCGGCGTTGGCCATCATGTCGAGATCATGCTCGATCACCACCACGGTGTGCCCGCTGTCAGTCAGGCGGTGCAGCACGCGGATGAGTTTTTCGGTGTCGGTCTTGTGCAGACCCACCGTGGGTTCGTCCAGAACGTAAACGCTGGGGCGGGTTCCGGCACTGGCGAGCTCGGTGACCAGTTTGATGCGCTGCGCCTCGCCGCCCGACAGGAAGGGGCTGGGCTGGCCGAGTTGCAGATACCCCAGGCCCACATCCTGCAGCAGTTGCAGGGCGTGGTGCAGTTTGCGGTGCGCGGCGAAAAACTCCACCGCTTCATCGACCTCCATCTGCAACACCTCGCCCGCGTTGCGGCCGCGCAGCCTCACAGCGAGCGTCTCGGGGTTGAAACGCAGACCGTTGCAGTCGGTGCAGGGCACGGTCACGTCGGGCAGGAAGTTCATCGCCACTTTCACCGCGCCCTGCCCTTCGCAGGTCGGGCAGCGGCCCGGGCCGGTATTGAAGGAAAAGCGGCTGGCGGTGTAGCCACGAATGCGCGCTTCCTCGGTGTCGGCAAACAGTTGGCGAATGCCGTCCCACAGGCCCAGATAGGTGGCGGCGCAGGAGCGCGGGGTTTTGCCGATGGGCGCCTGATCGACTGCGAGCACACGCTCCAGGCCGTCCCAGCCGGTCAGGTCGCCCGCGCCGTCGAGTTGGCCGAGGTCGCCAGCAAGCCGCAGTCGCAGTGCGGGCAACAGCACGTCCCGCGCCAGGGTCGATTTGCCTGAGCCGGAGACGCCCGTCACCACCGTGAGGCGACCGCGTGGGAATTGCGCGCTCGTGCCTTGCAGATTGTGCAGATGCGCGCTGTGCAGATGCAGCGCCGGGGTCTGCGTGCTGGTGAGCGGGCGCGGCTGCAACGGCCAGGGCATGGGATCGCGCAGGCTGCGGGCGGTGGCGGTTTCTGCCTGTTCCAGCACAAACTGAAGCGGCCCGCTGGCCACCACCTGCCCGCCGCGACGGCCTGCGCCAGGGCCGATGTCAATGAGGTAATCGGCGCGGCGCATGGTGTCTTCGTCATGCTCCACCACGACCAGGGTGTTGCCCTTGGACTTGAGCGTGGCCAGGGCATCGAGCAGGATGCGGTTGTCGCGGGGGTGCAGGCCGATGGTCGGTTCGTCGAGCACATAACAGACCCCGCGCAGATTGCTGCCGAGTTGCGCCGCCAGGCGGATGCGCTGCGCCTCGCCGCCGGAGAGCGTGGGGGCGGCGCGGTCCAGCCCCAGGTAGCCGAGGCCGACTTGCTGCATGAACGCTAGGCGCGAGCGAATTTCGCTGATGGCGTCGCGAGCGATTTCGGTCTCGCGCGGACTGAGTTCCAGCGCGCCGAACCAGCCGCTGGCGGCGTCCACATCGCGTGCGGCAAGCTGGGCGATGGACTGAGAGCGGAACTGCACCGCAAGGCTGTCACGGTTGAGCCGTGCGCCGTGACAGCTCGGACAGAGGATGGGTCCGGTTGACGCGGCCGGACCAGATGCCGGTGTGGGCTTGCGCCCCTTGCTCGCCTTGCCGCGCGGCGCGGATTTCTCGCCCGCGCTCTCCATCCACCCGGCCTCTTCGCCGGTCTGCTCGGCGTCGAACCCGGCGATCAGTTCTCCCGTGCCGAAGCAACTGGTGCACCAGCCGGTGGGCGCGTTGTAGGAGAACTGGCGCGGGTCGAGTTCGCGGAAGCTGCGTCCGCAGCCGGGGCAGGCGCGCTTGGTGGAGAGCAACAAACTGCGCATCGGCGGCTCGGGCTGTCCGGCTGCCATCGCGGCTTGCAGACCGTCCAGCGGGGCGAGCACCAGCACCACGCCTTTGCCCAGTGCCAGCGCGCGGCGCAGCAGCTCGCGCAGCGCATCTTCGTTTTCCGCGCGCACCACCACATCGCCCACGGGCAGCTCGATGCTGTGTTCCTTGAAGCGGTCGATGCGCGGGAAGCCCGTGGTGGGCAGGAAGTTGCCGTCCACGCGCAGGTGCGAGTACCTGCGCCCGCGCGCCCAGTCGGCCAGTTCGGTGTAGACGCCCTTGCGGTTGCTCACCAGCGGCGCGAGCAGGCCGATGTGCTGGTCGCGCCAGTCGCGCAGCAGTTGCGCGGCGATGGCCTCGGGACTCTGCGGCTCGATGGGAATCTGGCAATCCGGGCAATATTGCGTGCCGCACTTGGCGTAAATCAGCCGCAGGAAGTGATAGGCCTCGGTGAGCGTGCCCACGGTGCTCTTGCGCCCGCCCCGGCTGGTGCGCTGCTCAATGGCAACCGTGGGCGGAATGCCGACGATGGCCTCCACATCGGGCCGTGCCGCGGGTTGCACGAACTGCCGGGCGTAGGCGTTGATCGACTCCAGGTAGCGCCGCTGGCCTTCGGTGAACAGCACGTCAAAGGCCAGCGTGGACTTGCCCGAGCCGGACACGCCGGTGATGACCGTCATCTGCCCGCGCGGAATGTCCACGTCCACCCCGCGCAGATTGTGTTCGCGCGCCTGGCGAATGGCGATGAACCCGGCCTTGCCCGCGCGCAGGGCGCTGGCGAGGTGGGGGCCTGCGGGTTCGTCTGCGGCATCGCCGCCCTGGAGGGCATACGCCGCCGCAGGCTCGGCTGCGTGGAGAAGCATGGCGTTGTTCGCCGCCTCCCCCTCCCGGCCTCCCCCACGGCTGGGGGAGGTGAGAAATGCGCTGCGCGCGGCATCCGTCTGCCCCTCCGAGCCTCCTCCGCGTGGGGAGGTGAACACTCCCTCCCCATTCAGTGGGGAGGGCTGGGGTGGGGAGGCGTTTTGTCCCGCGCTGCGCTGTGCAGCGTCCCGGGCCAGCGCCTGGCCGGTGAACGACGCCGCGCAGGCGGCCAGTTCATCGGGCGGCCCGGCGAACACCAATTGCCCGCCGGCATCGCCGCCTTCCGGCCCGAGGTCGATGACCCAGTCGGACGCGGCAATGACATCGAGGTTGTGCTCAATCACCAGCACGGTATGCCCGGCGTCCTGCAATTTGCGCAGCGCCCGCAGCAGCTTGGCCACGTCATCGAAGTGCAGGCCGGTGGTTGGTTCGTCGAACAGGAATAGCGTGCCCTTGCGCGCCAGCCCGGCGCGGGTTTTCGCCGCGTCGGACAGGAAGCCCGCGAGTTTGAGCCGCTGCGCCTCGCCCCCGGAGAGCGTGGGCGTGGGCTGGCCCAGCCGCAGATAGTCCAGCCCCACATCGAGAAGAGCCTGCAGCGGCCGGGTGATGTCGGACTGGCCGCGAAACCGCTGCAGGGCTTCTGCCACGGTGAGGTCGAGCACGTCGGCAATATTCAGCTCGGCAAAGGATTGATGCGATGGCAGGCGCAGTTCCAGCACTTCCGGGCGGTAGCGTTTGCCGTCGCAGTCGGGGCAGCGCAGGTACACGTCGGAGAGGAACTGCATTTCCACATGCTCGAAACCGGAGCCGCCGCAGGTGGGGCAGCGGCCGTCGCCACTGTTGAAGCTGAACGTCCCTGCGGTGTAGCTGCGCTCACGCGATTGCGGCAAGGCGGCGAACAAGGCGCGAATGCCGTCGAACGCGCCAACGAAACTCACCGGGTTGGAGCGTGCGGTCTTGCCAATGGGCGACTGGTCCACCAAAACCACATCGGCCACCTGCTCCGCCCCCAGCAGGCGGTCGAAAACGCCGGAAACGGGGGCGGTTTTTCCCAGGGTGCGGGCCAGCGCGGGGTAGAGCACGTCGCCAATGAGGGTGGATTTTCCGCAACCCGATACGCCGGTGAGCGCGGTCATCGCGCCCAGGGGAATTTCGACGGTGATGGACTTCAGATTGTGTTCGCGCGCGCCTTCGAGAATGAGCCGGAGCGCCGTCAGGCTGCCGTCTGCATCGCGGCGCGGGGTGCGGCGGCGAGGCAGGGCATCGCTCACCTGCAGGTCTGCGGCGAGGTAGCGACCGGTGAGGGTGCCGGAGCGCTGCGCCTGTTCCACCGTGCCCTGGAAGACCAGATTCCCGCCCCGCTCGCCCGGCCCGGGGCCGATTTCCAACATCCAGTCGGCGGCGCGCATGAGCTGGGGGTCGTGCTCCACGATGAGCAGGGAGTTGCCCGCGTCTTTCAGGCGCAGCAGCACGCTGTTCAGGCGGTCGAGATCGCGCGGGTGCAGGCCGATGGAGGGTTCGTCGAGCACGAACAGGGTCTGGGTCAGCGCCGTGCCCAGCGCCGTGGTCAGGTTGATGCGCTGCACTTCGCCGCCCGACAGGGTGCGCGACTGCCGGTCCAGCGTGAGGTAGCCCAGCCCCACATCCCGCAGAAAGCGCAGCCGCGCACGGATGTTGTCGAGCAGCATGCTGCTGGCGGCCTGCGCCATGTCGGACAGCGAGAGATGGGCGAACAGCCGTTGCAGGCGGTCGATCGGCAGCGAGTTGATGTCGTGCAGGCTCAGGCCGGGCAGACCTGCACGCACAGCGTCGCTCCACTGCGCACCCACGGGCCGAAAGCGGGTGTAGCCGCCCTCCCCGCCCAGCGCCTGCTCTGCCTGCTCTTTCGTGCCGATGCGCCAGAGCAAGGCATCGGTTTTGAGCCGCGCGCCCTCACACGCTGGACAGGCGGTGTAGCTGCGGTATTTGGACAGCAGCACGCGCACATGCATCTTGTAGGC
>JAFGXB010000070.1 GCA_016936875.1 Burkholderiaceae bacterium
CAACGCCGCAGACGCCCCGCCTGGGGGCAACCCTGCGGGCCGGGGGTCTGGGCGGCGCACTGCCACGTTGCAGTCCGCTTGTGGTGCCACACACCACGGCGCGGCCCGCGCCTCGCATTGCCTCCGCCCAGACCCCCGGCGCGGGTGCACCTATAGCGTGAACAGGCCCTAGACGATACGACAAGCCTGCGCGAACCCCAGCCGTGGGCTGCGTGGAAACAGCGCCTTGGCGTCGCCATAACCGAGATTGCACAGGAAGTTGACCTTGATCTCGGAATCTGCAAAAAACGCGGCATTCACCGCTTCCGCATCAAAGCCGCTCATCGGCCCGCAGTCCAACCCCAGCGCGCGGGCGGCAAGGATGAAATAGCCGCCTTGCAGACTGGAATTGCGCATGGCTGAGGAGGCGATGAACTCGGGCTTGCCAGCAAACCAGTTGCGCGCATCCAGGTTGTGCGGAAAAAGCTGCGGCAGATGCTCGTAAAACGCCATGTCCATGCCGATGATGGCCGTCACCGGTGCCTGCAGCGTTTTGGCGCGGTTGCCTTCGCTCATGCACGGTGCCAGCCGGGCCTTGGCCTCTTGCGACTGCACGAACACGATGCGCGCCGGGGAGCAGTTGGCCGAGGTTGGCCCCCATTTCATCAGGTCGTAGAGTTGGTGCAGCAGGTGCTCGGGCACGGGCTTGTCCTGCCAGGCATTGTGGGTGCGGGCTTCGTCAAACAGTTGGCGCAGGGCGGCGGCGTCGATCATGGGCATGGTGGGTCTCCGGATGTTGATAGGTGAAAATCGTCGTTCAAAACCTGTTTGTAAGTGAATGCAAACCACGGATTGGATCGGCTGCGGGACAATACGCCCATCATGTTCAATCCCAGCAAAGACGCGGTTCGGCAGTTTTTTCTTTCGGCCTGGCAACGGCACCGCGACGGCGGCGTGCTCACTCCACTGGAGCTGATTGCCGCAGACTGGATGGCGCTGCACCCCGAATATCACGCGGAACTCTCCGACCCGCAAAGCGTCCACCGCGATTACAGCGTGGAGCATGGCCGCACCAATCCATTCCTGCACCTGTCGATGCACCTGACGATTGCCGAGCAGGTCTCTATCGACCAGCCGCCGGGCATCCGCCAGGCCTTCGGGTTGTTGCGCAGCAAACTGGGGGAACACGAGGCGCACCACGCCATCATGGAGTGCCTGGGTGACATGCTGTGGACGGCGCAGCGAAGCAAGCTGCCGCCCGACGGCGCTGCGTATGTGGACTGCGTGCAGCGTCGCGCCACAACGCGCTGAATTTCAGCCCTCCACGGCCTCAAGGACCAGCTGCACCTGGGTGATGCCCTGCCAGGTGTTGCTCTCCAGCCGATAGGCGATGCGCGCCTCGTCGGGCAGGAAATCGGTCCGGCCCCAGGCCACGAGATCGAACAGCACGTTGCCGGGCGCACCCTCGGCGTCGAGCAGCCGCACCTTGGCCTTGAGGTGGCGCTCGCCAATCAGCCGTTGCTGGCGCACCTGCACGCGGGCGCTGAACAAGGGCGCGGCAAAGCCCTGCCCCCATACCTGCGCGCCCAGCAGCGCCGCCATTTCCGGCAGCAGCCACTGCGCGGGCAGCGGGCCGTCCACCTCCAGGCGGCGTTGCAGCATGGCGGGTTCGAGCCACTCGCCAGCAACTTGGGCAAACGCGGCGCGAAAGCGCGCAAAACCATCGTCCACCAGCGCGCACCCGGCAGCCATGGCATGGCCGCCGAAGCGCAGCAATAAACCCGGTTCCCTCTTGGACACCAGATCGAGCGCGTCGCGCAGGTGAAAACCGGGAATCGACCGGCCCGAGCCGCGCAGGGTGCCGTCTTCCGCCGGCGCGAACACGAAGGTCGGGCGGTGCTCGCGGTCTTTGATGCGTCCGGCGACGATGCCGATCACGCCCTCGTGCCAGTTGGGCGCGAACAGACTGATGGCCGCGGCACCGCTGTCTGCGCCACTGTCTGCACCGAGGTCAAGGCCGTCCAGCATGGCCAGGGCCTCGGCCTTGATTCCGTCTTCGATGCTGCGCCGCTCGCGGTTGAAGGTGTCGAGCAATTGCGCCAGCTCCAGGGCGCGCGCGGGGTCGTCGGTTGTCAGGCATTCGATGCCCACGGTCATGTCGGCCAGCCGCCCCGCGGCGTTGATGCGCGGGCCCAGCGCAAAGCCCAGATCGGCACTGTTCACCCGCGCCGCATCGCGCCCCGCCACCTGCAGCAGCGCGGCAATTCCAGGCTGCATGCGCGCGTCCCGCATGCGCTTGAGCCCCTGCGCCACCAGCAGGCGGTTGTTGGCGTCGAGCCGCACCACGTCAGCCACGGTCCCCAGTGCCACGAGGTCGAGCAAGGCGTCCAGGCGCGGCTGGCTGGCGGCGTCGAACACACCGCGCTGGCGCAACTCGGTCCGCAGCGCCAGCAGCACATAAAACATCACCCCGACACCGGCGATGGACTTGCTCGGAAAACCGCAGCCCGGCTGGTTTGGGTTGACGATGACCTCGGCATCGGGCAGCGTGTCACCCGGCAGATGATGATCGGTGACCAGCACGCGGATGCCGTGGGCCTTGGCCTGCGCCACGCCCTCCACGCTGGCGATCCCGTTATCCACGGTGACAATCCAGTCCGGCTTGCCGTGCGCATGTTGCAGCGCCAGCTCCACCACGGCGGGCGACAGCCCGTAGCCAGTGGTGAAACGGTTGGGCACCAGATAGGACACCGTCGCCCCCATCGCCCGCAGGCCACGCAGCCCCACGGCACAGGCCGTGGCGCCATCGCAGTCGTAGTCGGCGACGATGAGCAGGCGCTCGCCATGCGCAATGGCGTCGGCCAGCGCGCGCGCCGCCTGCTCCACTCCCTTGAGCTGCGCGGGCGGCAGCAGATGCGGCAAGGCCAGCTCCAGCTCCCCGGCCTCCTTCACGCCACGCGCCGCAAACAGCTGCGCCAGAAGCGGGTGTGCGCCTGCGGCCTGCAGCCGGTGCTGGGCGCGTGGATCGGGTTGGCGAAGCAGAAATTGCATGGCGCGGAAAGAGTCAAGTCAAAGCACCTATTGGAACTGATCTGGAACTGCGCTGGAGCCGATCCGGCGGGCGCCACATCCCCTCCTACACTGCGCGCAACTCACCACCGTCCAGATGCCGTACATGCCGCGCCCCAAACTCGTCTCCGCCCTCCTGCCCACGGTGCTGCCGTGGATGACCACACCGCCGCTGCGCCCGCTGCTCAACTGGGGGCTACGCCGCAGCCTGCGCGCACCGCGCCTGGCGCACACCCGCAGCCCGGCTGATCTGGGGCTGCGGTTCACCGCCGAGCGCATCCCCAGCGCCAATGGCAAGCGTCTGCACGCCTGGCTGATTCCCGCGCCAGATCGCGCGGCGCAGCCCGCGCCCGCGCTCGTCATCGTGCATGGCTGGGGCAGCAATTCCGATCTCATGCTGCCACTGGCCCCCGCGCTGCATGCCGCCGGACTCAGCCTGCTATTCATCGACACGCGCTGCCACGGCGCCAGCGACGACGACACCTTCGCCTCGCTGCCACGCTTTGCCGAAGACACGGTGCATGCGGTGGATTGGCTGGCCGCGCAGCCACAGATTGATCCGCTGCGCATCGCCCTGCTCGGCCACTCTGTCGGTGCGGGCGCGGTGCTGCTGGCCGCGAGCTGGCGCGCACAGACCGCCGCCGTGGTGAGCCTGGCCGCCTTCGCCCACCCCGCCGAGATGATGCGGCGCTGGATGGCCGAGAAAAACATCCCCGACGCCGTCATCGGCCCCTACATCCTGCGCTATGTGCAACGCACCATCGGCTACCGCTTCGACACCATCGCCCCCCTCACCACCCTGCCGCAACTGCACTGCCCCGTGCTGCTGATGCACGGCGAACACGACACCGTAGTGCCCGTAGCCGACGCACACCGACTGCAAGCCGCAGCGGGCAACAGCAAGGTGCAACTGCACATCGGCCCCGGAGGGCATGATTCGATGGAGGCATTCCTGCGCGCGATGCCTGAAGTCACCCGCTTCCTCAGCGCAGTCAGTAAAACTTCGTAAGCCGCTGCGGACGATTCGGACACCGTGACCTACCCCGCCTGCCATAAAGTGGCAAATCAAAAGTGGAGCACTCACCCGTGCCGAACGATTGCGAAAATGCCCAGTTACGGCCTACCGCTGTATCTGGGCCAAGTGCCTACATGATCGCCAGACAACAAAAAGCCCAGCGGGTTGCGCTGGGCTAAGCGTTTGAATATTTTGGGGTGGCTGATGGGACTCGAACCCACGACGACAGGAATCACAATCCTGGACTCTACCAACTGAGCTACAGCCACCGCAGAAAAACGAACATTCTATACGAAACGTTATGAGCGTCTCGGTGCAGGCCGCTGGGTCAGCCAGCAGCGGCCTGCTCTGGTTTCGGCTTGTAGAGAATTTCCACGCCGAAGCGTTTTTTCAACGCTTCGACATAGGCGTTGATGATGCCCTGGGTCAGCATCTGGTTTTCCGCACCCGCCGCCGCCCGGACCAATTCTGCGGGAACAGCTCCCTCGATCACCTTGACGACCTGCACCACGGCGTAGCCTTGCGCGCCAAGGTCAACCCCAGCCGCAGTCGGCAGCTTTTCAGCACGCAAACCGAATGCCTTGGCGACCACGGCAGGCGACACTTCGGGCGTCGGCTGGGCTTGGCTCAATGTGATTGGCGCGCCAAAGGTCAGAGTTGCCGGGGACTTGAGCGCTTGCTCCCCGGCCTGACGGGCGAGGTCTGCGGCCTTCTCGCCGATGAGCATCTGCTTGACCTGCGTCTGCACCTCAGCAAAGGGTTGCGTTTGCGCTGCCGAATAGCTCAGCACACGCCCGGATGCCCAGACGTTGGGGGCAATTTGAATGGCTTGCAGGTTGTGTTTGTTGCGCAAGCTGCTTTCGGCAAACAGCGCATCAAGGAAAGGTTTGCTCGAAAGCGGACTGGGAGTGCCCGGCGTTGCGGCTTGAGGGGTGCGGGTCACATTGTTCGCGGTTTGCACTTTCAGGTGGAGCTTGTCCTGCACGGCCTGGAAACTGTCCGGGTGTTCAAACACGGCATTCGTGAAGGTGTCCACATCTGCCGACATGCGTTTTTGTGCGGCGTCTTGCTGCAATTGTTTTTCGATGTCGGCCTTGACGGCATCAAACGGTTGCTGACTTCCGGGCTTGATGCCCGTCAGCTCGATGATGTGGTAGCCGAACTGGGTTTTGATGGGGCCGACGATTTCACCGACCTTCGTCATGCCAAACACTGCATCCGCAAAGGGTTTGACCATTGCACTCGCAGTGAAATAGCCCAGGTCGCCACCCTTGTCGGCCGAGCCAGGATCTTGCGAATCCTTGCGTGCCAGCGTCGCAAACTCCGCCGGATTTGCCTCGACCTGTTTGGCGATGGCTTCAGCCTTGGCCTTGGCATCGTTCTGCTGCGCCGCAGTGGCATCGCTCGGCACGGTGATCAGGATATGGCTCGCGCGGCGTTCTGCGGGTGTTGAGAACTTGGCAGGATTGGCGTCGTAATAGGCCTGCGCCTCGGCAGACGTCGTCTTGATCTTAGCCGCCACGGCGTCTGCGCTCAGGACAACATATTGAATATTGGCTTCTTCAGGTTTCTGGAAACGCGCGGTATTGTTTTTGTAGTACGACTCGACCTCTGCCGGAGTGGTCTGTACCTGGCCCACATAGTCAGCAGGCTTGAACAGCGCCAGACGGACCTCGCGCTGTTGCGCTGCTGCCTTGGCCGCAGCCGTGGCCAGGGACTGACTGTCGATCACCGAGCCGGCAATCCCGCCGAGCACCTGCTGCAGAATGAGTTGCTCGCGCACCTGCGCTTCGAACTGCGAGGTGTTCATTCCTTGGGCGGCGATCAGACTGCGATAGGCCTGAACGTCAAAACTGCCGTCCGGTTTGCGCAATGCCGCAATTTGCGGGATTTGCAGAATGGATTGCTGCACCTGCGCATCCGTCACGGCAAGGTGCTCGCGCTGGGCTTCGAGTTGCAACAGCCGCTGGCGCACCAGACCATCCAATGTGCGCAGTTTTTGCTCGGGGGTATCGAGTTGTTTGATATCCACCGCACTGCCCAGCATGCTTTGCAGACGGGCGATTTCCTCGCGATTGGCCGCGTCGAGTTGCTGCATGGAAATGGCCTGCCCACCGACCTTGGCCGCCGCATCCTGATGGCCCTCAAAACTGCTGTACCCCTGAATGCCGAACAACACAAAAGACGGGAAGATCAGTACGAACAGCACGATCTGCATCAGCTTGCTGTGTTTGCGTATGGATTCGAGCATGGTGGCGCGGACTTGGAGAGGGGTGCAATGCGAAGCAGGCTTGCATTGTGCGTCCTGTTCAAGGCCGATATGACGGCCGCTTGATCAGGGCAGAAAGGAGAAAAAAGCAGCAACTGCGACATCTGGCAGACAACCGATGGTGGGTGCTGAGGGGTTCGAACCCCCGACCTACGCCTTGTAAGGGCGCCGCTCTACCAACTGAGCTAAGCACCCGGTTGCCGCCGAGCATATTGCGGCAGTTCGGCTTCTGCCAGAGCAGAGCCCAAGCTGCCGCAATGCGCGGTTGCCATTATTTGATGGCGTCTTTCAGACCCTTGCCGGGGCGGAATTTCGGGATTTTTGCGGCCTTGATCTTGATGGGCGCGCCGGTGCGCGGGTTGCGGCCGGTGCGTGCGGCGCGCTTGGTCACGGCGAAGGTGCCAAAACCGATCAGGGAGACGCTGTCGCCCTTTTTCAAGGTGCGGCGCACGGCGTCCACCAAGGCATCGAGCGCACGGCCAGCCTGGGCTTTGTTCAGTTCTGCGTTATTGGCGATGTGTTCGATCAGTTCTGCCTTGTTCACTTGTGTCCCTCTTGAGTCTGGATAGATGCGCGAAGCCACGCTTGCGCCAAAAATGCGCGCCGCACAGCAGGCGCGACAACAGCTTGCGGATTAGAACGAGGGCGAGTTGCCCCGTCAATGCCGCACGTCTGCACTTGCGCTGGTGAATTGCGCGGCCGACGTGCAAGACCGTGCATTCTAGCCACGGTTCAGATGCATTCGGCGACGGCCCGACCCAGATCGGCCGTGGCTCCCTGCCCGCCCAGATCTGGCGTGCGCGGTCCGCCACTGGCCGGATCGAGCACGGTTTCGATGGCTTGCAGCAAGGCATCGTGCGCGTTGCGGTGCCCCAGAAAATCCAGCATCAGCGCCGCGCTCCAGATTTGGGCGATGGGATTGGCGATCCCCTTGCCCGCGATGTCTGGAGCAGAGCCGTGCACGGGTTCAAACAGTGACGGAAAACGGCGTTCCGGATTGAGACTGGCCGACGGCGCAATGCCAATCGTGCCGCAACAGGCCGGCCCCAGATCGGACAGAATATCGCCGAACAAATTGCTCGCCACAACCACGTCGAACTGATGCGGGCGCTGCACAAAATGGGCGGTGAGAATGTCGATATGGAACTGGTTGCGCTGCACATCGGGGTATTCGGCGGCCATGGCTTGCACCCGCTCGTCCCAATACGGCATGGTGATGGAAATGCCGTTGGACTTGGTGGCCGAGGTGAGGATTTTGCGCGGACGGTTGCGCGCCAGATCGAAGGCATAGCGCAGCACACGATCGACGCCGATGCGGCTCATCACCGTCTCCTGGATGACCACCTCGCGCTCGGTGCCCGCATACATGCGTCCGCCAATGCTGGAATATTCGCCCTCGGTGTTCTCGCGCACGATCAGCATGTCAATCTCGCCCGGCGCGTAAGCGCTGCCATCCCGCTTGACCAGCGGCGAACGCACTCCGGGCATCAGCCGCGCCGGGCGCAGGTTGACGTATTGATCAAACTCGCGCCGGAATTGCAGCAGCGAGCCCCAGAGCGACACATGGTCTGGCACCACATCGGGGCAGCCCACAGCGCCAAAAAAATCGCGTCATGCTGGCCGATGCGTTCTTTCCAGTCATCTGGCAGCATCTGTCCGTGGCGCTGGTAGTAGGCACAGGAGGCGAAATCGAAGTGGTCAAGTTGCAGCGCGATCCCGAACCGACGCGCCACGGCGTCTAGCGCACGCAGCCCCTCGGGCATGACTTCCTGACCAATGCCGTCGCCCGCAATGACGGCGATACGCAAAGGGGACGGGAATGCAGCAGTGGTCATACGATCTCCTCACAATCGACCTAACGGATCAGCGGCGCTGACGGGCTGCGGGTCACGGCAACCACGCCGGCGGCAACCAGCGCCATGCCCAACCAGGTGGCCGGGCCCAGGGTTTCGGCAAACAGCGCCCACCCCATCAGTGCGGTGACGGGCGGGACCCAGTAAATCAGACTGGTGACCTGCACGGCGGCGCCACGCTGAATCAGCAAATAGAGCAACGCACCGGCCCCAACGGTCAGTGCCAGAACCGACCATGCCAGTGCACCAATGAGTTGACCGTTCCAGATGACCGGGTCCATCTCAAGCATTGCAAAAGGCGCGCTCAGGACAAGAGCGGCGAGAAGCTGCACCGCAAGAGCCGCCCAGACCGACGCTGGCTGCACAAAGCGTTTTTGCCACAAGGTGCCTGCCGTGATGCTGCCGAGCGCGAAGAGCGACAGCAGCAGGTTGTGCAGACTGAGTTCCCCGCCTTCAAGTTTGTGCAGCACCACCAAAGCCAGTCCGCCAAAGCCGAGCAGCAGTCCGAACCATTGGCGGGCGTGGATACGCTGGCCCGCCGCCGAAACGAGCACTGCCGTCAGCAAGGGTTGCAGGCCAACAATGAGTGCCACCGTGCCTGCGGGAATGCCGTGCTTGACCGCTGCCCAGACACCCCCCAGATAACCGGCCTGCAACAATCCGCCAACAATCGACAGATGCATCCATTGCCTCCAGCCGCGCGGCCATGCCGTGCGCAGCAGCCAGGCCAGCGGCAGTAGCACCAACAGGGAAAAAGCGTAGCGCAGGCAGAGGAATTTCAGCGGCGGCGCATACGGCATGCCGTAGCGGGCAACGATGAACCCGGTGCTCCAGATTAGCACGAACACCCAGGGCATCACCCGCCGCAGCCCCTGGGCGGCGGCACCAGACTGTGCGCTCACGTCAGCTTCAATCCAGCCAGGGCGATGCGGAAGTAATACAGCATGGACCACAGGGTGAGCACGGCGGCCGCCCAGATCAGCCACTGCCCGATCTGCACGGTATGCACAACGCCAAACAGCGTGCCCCCAAACAGCAGGAAGGGAATGGCCACCATCTGCACGGCGGTTTTGACTTTGCCGACGTAGCTCACCGCCACCCGCCGCGACTGACCGATCTGCGCCATCCACTCCCGCAGCGCGGAAATGGCGATCTCGCGGCCAATGATGATCAGCGTCACCAGCGCATCCACGCGCCCGAGCTGCAGCAAGATGAGCAGCGCAGCGGAGACCATCAACTTGTCCGCCACGGGGTCGAGAAAGGCGCCGAACGACGAAGTCTGATTCCACTTGCGCGCCAGATAGCCGTCAAGCCAGTCGGTGATGGCGCTGAGGATGAACAGCACGGTCGCGGTGATGTTGCGCTCCGGCAGGGTCAGCCAGCCGGTCGGCAGGAAATACACCCCCACGATCAGCGGAATGGCCGCAACGCGCGCCCAGGTGAGCAAGGTTGGCAGGTTGATCGCGCGCGAAGACATGAGACTGACGATGGGCTGTGACGGAATGGGCAGGAAAGCGAAGCGGCAAAACGGCACGGTCTTTGAGCCGGGAGCGTCGCAGACAATCCAGACGCGTCCGCCGCAACTCGTGCCTTTTGCGGCATGATAGGGTGAATGCCCTGTGTTGACTGCCCCCTGCCCTACGGAACCCTGTATGCAATCCAACTGGTTTGCCGCTCATGTCGATCTGTTGCTGTACATCTACGGCGGAATTGCCATCGCCCTGGTCATCTGGACGCTGTGGCGTTCGCGCAAACGCAAACGCTCTGCCGCGCAGCGCGATACCCCCTCGTCCGGCTCAAACTGACGGCTGTTCCGGCATCTCCACCCACGCCATCAAGCCACCGCCCTCGCGCGCCTGCAGGCCGACCTCCCAGCCATGTTGTTGCGCCAATTGCCGGGCGATGGCGAGCCCCAAGCCGGAGCCCACGCCCTGCCCGGGAGTACGCGCCGCATCCAGCCGGGTGAACGGCTCGAAAACGGCGTCGAGTTGGCCGGGCGGAATGCCGGGGCCGCGGTCGAGCAGGGCAATGCGCACCCTGCCCGGCGTTTGCGACGGCTCGGCATGCAAAACGATCGGGCCCGGCGCATAGCGCACCGCGTTGGCCAGCAGGTTGTCCACCACGCGCTGCAAGGCGTCGGCATCAACCCAGGCGTGCAAATCCGGCGGGCACTGCACCGTCAAAGCCGCCCCCTGAGACCGGGCCCAGTCCGCATGCGTCTGCTGGCGCTCCAGCAACCAGGGCAGTAGCGCGAGGATTTGCGGTGCGCTGGCCTGCAGCCCACGCGCCAGTTGCAGCACATCGCCAATGAGCCGGTCCATGGCCTGCACGTCGCGCTCGATCTGGTCGAGCCGTGCCGCGCTCGGTTGCATGCGCTGCAATTCCAGCGCCAGACGGATGCGCGCCAGCGGGGTGCGCAAATCATGCGACACCCCAGCCAGCAGGGTGGTGCGCGCCTGCAGCAGGGCGTCGATGCGCCCGGCCATCTGATTGAAATGCGCCGCCAGGCTGACAAGTTCTCTCGGCCCGGTCTGCGGCAGGCGCTGCGGCGTATCGCCGCGCGCGAGCTTTGCTGCCGCCCGCTCCATGGCCACCACGGGCCGGGTGATGCGCCGCGCCCACCACAGGGCGAGCAAGGTGGCCAGCGGCAAAGTGAGCAGAAGGCCAAAGACCAGCGCGCGCAGGGGTTGCGTCTGAATGCGGCTGTTATCGACGCCCACACCGATCTCGCGCCCCCCGGCGGGAATGCTGGTCCATAGCCAGACGTGGCCTTGTGCATCGGTCTGACGCTGAAAATACAGGGGATG
>JAFGXB010000071.1 GCA_016936875.1 Burkholderiaceae bacterium
CCAGCCTCCGGGCGGCAGCAGGTGAAAGGCCAGCCGGTTGATGTCTTTGTAGGCGCGCGCGGCGCGTTCGACCTGTTGCGGGTTGGCGGCGAATTTGGGTGGATCGAGCACGATGGCGTCGAAGAGTGCGCCCTCGTCGCGCAGGCGGCGCAGGGTGGCGTTCACATCCGCGTCGAGAAAGGTGGCATGGCTTGCGTCAAACCCGTTGCGGGTCACATGCTGCGCGGCGTGTTCGAGCGCGGGGGCGGAGGAATCGACCGAGATCACCTGCTGCGCCCCGCCGGACAGCGCGGCCAGGGCGAAGCCGCCGGTATAGCTGAAGCAATTGAGCACGCGCCTCAACTGCTGTGTGCGCACAAGCGCGGCAAAGCGGGCGCGGGCGTCGCGCTGGTCGAGGTAGAAGCCGGTTTTGTGGCCGGTGGCGACATCGACCTGCAGTCGCAGGCCATTTTCGGCAATCTCCACCTGGGTGCTGCCTTCGCCCCGGAGCCAGCCCGTGGCTGGTGGCAGGCCTTCGCGTTCGCGCAGCGCGGCGTCGGAGCGCTCGAACACCCGCACCCCGGGCAGGAGGGTTTGCAGGGCGTTGAGGAGTGCGGGCTTCCAGCGCTCGCAGCCCGCGCTGCCTGCCTGCAGCACCACGATGTCGGCGTAGCGGTCGAGGATGCAGCCGGGCAGGCCGTCGCTTTCGCCATGCACCAGGCGGCAGGCGTTCAGATCGAGTCCGAGGGCGCGGCGGCGCGCGATCGCGTCGCCCAGCCGCGCGGCGAAAAACGCGGCGTCAATGCGCTCAGATTCCTCAAAGCTCCAGACGCGCAGGCGGATTTGTGAGGCGGGGCTGAACGCGGCCCAGGCGAGAAACTGACCCGTGTGCGACTCCACGCGGACGGTTTCTCCGCTGTCGGCGCTGCCTTTGGCGATGGAACTGGCGAACACCCAGGGGTGGCGGCGCAGCAGAGAACGGTCTTTGCCGGGGTGCAGACGGATGGTTTTCATGGCGCGGGGGTGGCTGGCGGTCAGGGCTTTTTGCGCGCGCGGGGATGGGCGGCGTCATAGACCTTGGCCAGATGTTGAAAGTCCAGGCGGGTGTAGACCTGCGTGGTGGAGATGCTGGAATGGCCCAGCAATTCTTGCACCGCGCGCAAATCGCCGCTGGACTGCAGCACATGCGAGGCAAAGGAGTGGCGCAGCATGTGCGGATGCACGCGGGCATCCAGCCCCGCGGCCTTGGCGTGTGCGCGCAGTTCCAGCCACACGCGCTGCGGGGTGAGGCGGCCGCCGCGTGCGCCGAGAAACAGCGCGGTCTGCGCGTCGGGGTCCGCACCGGGGCGGAGCAGGGCGGGGCGGTGCTCCAGCCATTGCCGCAGCGCTTGCAGGGCGGGCTGGCCGACGGGCACGCTGCGGCGCTTGTTGCCCTTGCCCGTGACGGTGGCTTCTGCGGCGTCCCAGTCGATCCAGCCAAGCGCCGTGGGGCTGGCGCGCAGGTCCAGCCCAGTGAGCTCGGACACGCGCAGGCCGCTGGAATACAGCAGTTCGGCGATGGCGTGAACGCGGGCGTGACGCGCCGCGATGGTCTCGGTGCTGCGCCTGGTGGTGTTTGCCAGCTCGGGCGCTTGCGGCGCGTAGGCGGCCAGCGCCACGGCCTGGTCAACCGACAGCGCCTTGGGCAGGGGCCTGGCCGCTTTGGGCGCGCGCACGTCCTGCACCGGATTGGCCGCCACATGGCCGTGCCGCCTCATCCAGCGGAAAAAACTGCGCCAGGCTGACAGCCGGGAGGCAATGGCGCGCGGGGACATGCCCGCAGCGTGCAATTGCGCGGCCCAGCGGCGAATGTGCAGGGCGTCGATTGGCGCTGTACCCAGGGCATCGGCACGTTGCAGCAGGTCATCGAGGTCGCGCCGGTAGTTGACCAAGGTGCCCCCTGCCAGGCGGCGTTCGGTCTGCAGATGGGCGAGATAGTCCACAGCCAGCGCGCGCAAGGCGGCAAGGCTGGGCGCAGGCGCTTGGGGCGCGGACATGCGGGGGCGCGCCGTCTGCCGTTCAGCGCGCCAGCAGCCCCACAAGCGCCGCGCTGGAGAGCTGGCTGATGAGGGTGAGAAAGTCTGTGCCCATGTCGGCGGTGAAGCGCTGGGTGTCTGGCGAGGCCAGCACCAGCAGCCCCATGCACATGCTGGTGTGCGGGTTCTGCAAGGGAATGAGGGCGAGCGACTGCGCCATTTGTGCATCGGCCAGCCAGTGGGTGGCTTCAAAGCCGGGGTTGGGGCCGACGAAGGGGGCGGACAGGCTGGCGGCGAAGGTCTTGGCGTCATCGCTTACGCCGCTGGCGAAGTCGCGCGCGGCGAATTCCTCGCGTACCGGCCAGAGTTTGAGTGCGCTCATGGGCAGATCGAAGCTGGCCTTCAGTGCCTCCTGCAAGGTGTGCGGCAATTGCTCGGGGGCGCCCTGCTGCGCCAGCATGACGTCGCGCGCCCACAGCAGCAGTTTGCCGGCCAGGGTTTCGTTGTCCACCGCGTTGCGCATCATCGCGGCCAGACGGTGTTCCAGGGTGCGCATTTTGTCGCGCAGCATTTCCATCTGCCGCTCCTGCAGCGAGACGGCGCGGTTGCCATGCGGGCTGGGCAGTTGCACGGTGGTGAGCAGTTCGGCGTGGCGCTCGAAAAATTCGGGGTTGGCGGCCAGGTAGGCGGCCAGATCGTGTTCGCTGAGTTCCATCAGGTGTTCTCCGTCAGGGCAGATCGGGAAGATCGATCGTGCCGTCAAAAACAAAAGCGGCGGGGCCGGTCATGTGCACGGGTTGGCCCGCGCCCGCGCAGGAAATGGTCAGCAGCCCGCCGTGGGTTTGTACGTCGACCGTGCCGCGCAGCCAGCCGTGGCGCAGCCCGGCCACCACGGCGGCGCAGGCGCCGGTGCCGCAGGCGAGGGTTTCGCCCGCGCCGCGCTCCCACACGCGCAGGCGGATGTGCTGGGCGTCCACGATCTGCATGAACCCGGCGTTGACCCGGCGTGCAAAGCGGGGGTGATGTTCGATCAGCGGGCCATGTTGGTGAACGGGCGCGGTGTCCACATCGCTCACGCGCTGCACGGCGTGGGGGTTGCCCATCGACAACACGCTGACCCAGTCGGTTGCGCCGTTGAGAATCAGGGGCCATTGCTCCCAGTGGTCCGTTTGCCGCGAGGTCAGGCCGCTGGCGTCGAACGGAACGCGCGGCAGATCGAAAATCGGCGTCCCCATATCGACGGTGACACGGCCATCGGCCTGCAGCTCCGGTTCGATGAGGCCCGAGAGCGTTTGCACCCGGATGCGGCGTTTGGCGGTGAGCCCCTTGCCATGCACATAGGCGACGAAGCAGCGCGCGCCGTTGCCGCATTGCTCCACTTCGCCGCCGTCGGCGTTGAAAATGCGGTAGCGAAAATCCACGTCTGGCGCGGGCGATGGCTCGACCAGCAGAATCTGGTCGGCGCCCACGCCAAAATGCCGGTCGGCCAGCAGGCGCAGTTGCGCCGCGCTGAGGGAGATGGGCGCGCGCGTGGCGTCGAGCACGACAAAGTCGTTTCCGGCGCCGTGCATTTTGGTGAACGCGAGTTGCATGGGTCAGTACAGCGAAGGGTGGTCTTCGGGCCGGGTCTTGAAGCGCTTGTGCACCCAATGGTATTGCGCGGGCATGGTGCGCACCTGGGTCTCGATGAAGCGGTTCATGCGCAGCAGGTCGGCGTCCATGTCGGCCGGCTTGCCCTTGGCGTCCAGCGCAGGGAAGTCGGCCCAGGCGGGATGCACGGTGATGGCATAGCCGCGCGCGCCGGGCAGCATGCGCGTGACCACCGGATAGACGCGGGCGTTTGCCGAAGCGGCCAGCCGCGGTGCGACATCCAGCGTGGCGGCGGATACGCCGAAAAAGTCGATGAAGCGCGAGCTGCGCGGGCCGAAGTCCATGTCGGGCAGGGTATAGAACGGCACCCCGGCGCGCAGTTGTCGCAGCATGCCGGCAGCGCCGTCGTGCCGCGAGACGATGGCGGTGGTGTGAAAGCGGCTGCGTCGCGCCACGACCCAGTCGTCGAGTATCTTGTTTTTCTGCGGGGTATACATCCCCGAGACCGGGCGCGGCGCCACCAGGCTGAGTGCCGTCCATCCCGCATCAAGCCCTTCGAAATGGAATCCCAGCAGCAGGGTATTGCGGCTGCCGTCGAGCGCTTGTTCGACCGGGCCGTCGATGTGCAGCAGGCGGCGCAGACGCCGGGGGCTGGCGTACCAGAGCACGCCGCGCTCCAGGAACGCCCGGGCCACATAAACGAAATGCTGCCGCGCCACCGCGCGCCGCTGCGCCGCGCTCCAGTCGGGGAAGCACAGTTGCAGATTGCGCAGGGTGATACGGCGGCGCGACCGCGCCAGCGGCCACAGCAGCCAACCCACCCCGGCACCCAGCGCGGCGAGCAGGGGGTAGGGCAGCAGATGCAGCAGCCAGACGAGAGCGATGCTCAGCCGGGCCAACAGGGATTTCATGGTGCTCTCCCTGCCGTTGCCTGTGCTGGCGGCTCGGGCGCGCCGGGAGGACGTTTGTAGCGGTTATAGCCCCAGAGGTATTGCTCCGGGCGGCGGCGGATCAGCGTTTCCAGCGCCTGGTTGATTTGCGTGGCGGCGCGCTGCGGATCGGCGTCGAGTTCGAACGGAAGGGGCTCCAGCGTGAGGGTGTAGCCGCGCCCGCCAGGCAGGCGTAGCGCCGAGGCCAGAATGATGCGGGCGTTGCCCAGTTGCACCAGTCGGGCGGGCAAGGTCATGGTGTAGGCGGGACGGCCGAAAAAATCGGCCCACACCCCTTCGCCTTGCGCAGGAGCCTGGTCTGGCAGCAGGCCGACGGACTCTCCTGCGCGCAGGGCGCGCAGCAATTGCCGCACACCGGCCAGATTGGCCGGTGCGGTGGTGAGGTTGTGGCGCTGGCGCGAAGCCAGCGCCACGGGTTGCAGCGCGGCCTTGCGCGGTGGGCGAAACATCACGGTAATCGGCCCCCAATTTGAGGCAGCTTGCGCGGACACTTCAAAGCAGCCCAGATGCGGGGTGAGATAGAGCACGCCCTTGCCCTGGGCACGCGCCGTGTCTACATGCTCCTTGCCGATGACTTGCACGCGGTGAACCGGCGCGTTGCCGTCGCGGCGAAACCAGACGGCGGGCAATTCGCCCACCATGCGCCCAGCTTGCGCGGCAGCCTTGCGCGCCAGCTTTGCCGGGTCATAACCCGCCTGTTGCAGATTGGCGCGCAGACGCTGGCGGTAGACGCCGGATGCGGCGTACACCACCAATCCGAGCGCCGCCCCGAGCGCCTGGAGCACAGCCAGGGGCAGACGGGAGAGCAGGCGGAACAGGCGCAGCAGCATGAATTTTTCAGAAAAAATGTTGGACTGTCGTAGCAAACGGCAAGGCGAAAAAGCTGTCATCTTACGGATTGGCGGGTTTTGGACGCAGGCATAGAATGTTGGCTACTGCCACCGAGTTAATGACAACTTGCGGGGTGGCAGGGGCGGCGGGCCTTCGGGTGCGCTGCGCAAAAGTCCGCTAAAGCGTCGCCGTGCGAGACCCAAACGGTGGCGTCAAACCAACCGTTAGAAAGGGCTGTCATGGCTAGCAACTTCCTGTTTACTTCCGAATCCGTCTCCGAAGGTCATCCCGACAAGGTGGCCGACCAGATCTCCGACGCCATTCTCGACGCCAATCTGGCGCAAGACCCCGCCGCGCGCGTGGCCGCCGAAACACTGGCCAACACCGGGCTCATCGTGCTGGCGGGTGAAATCACCACCAACGCCGTAGTCGACTACATCCAGGTGGCGCGCGACACGCTCAAGCTCATCGGCTATGACGACGCCGACTTCGGCATCGACCACAAGAGCTGCGCCGTGCTGGTGGCCTACGACAAGCAAAGCCTCGACATCGCCCAGGGCGTGAACAGCGCGCATGACGACAACCTCGACATCGGCGCCGGCGACCAGGGCCTGATGTTTGGCTACGCCTGCGACGAAACCCCGGAGCTGATGCCCGCGCCCATTTATTACGCGCACCGTCTGGTGGAGCGCCAGAGCCAGCTCCGCCGCGACGGCCGCCTGCCCTGGCTGCGCCCGGACGCCAAGAGCCAGATCACCTTCCGCTACGAAAACGGCTACCCGGTGGCCATTGACACCGTGGTGCTGTCCACCCAGCACGCGCCCGACATCGCGCTGGCCGATCTGCGCGAAGGCGTGATCGAGCACATCATCAAGCCGGTGCTGCCGCCCGAGTTCATGCGCGGCGAGGTCAAGTACCTCATCAATCCCACCGGCCGCTTTGTCGTTGGCGGCCCGCAGGGGGATTGCGGCCTGACCGGACGCAAGATCATTGTCGACACCTACGGCGGCGCAGCCCCGCACGGCGGCGGCGCCTTCAGCGGCAAAGACCCGACCAAGGTCGACCGCTCCGCCGCCTACGCTGCGCGCTATGTGGCGAAAAACATCGTCGCTGCCGGGCTGGCCAAGAAGTGCCTGGTGCAGATTTCCTACGCCATCGGCGTGGCGCAGCCCACCAGCATCATGGTCACCACGCAGGGCACCGGCGTGATTGACGACGCCAAGCTGGAGCAACTGGTGCGCCGCCACTTCGATCTGCGCCCCAAGGGCATCATCCAGATGCTCGATCTGCGCCGCCCGATCTACCAGAAAACCGCCGCTTACGGCCACTTCGGCCGCGACGAGCCCGAGTTCAGCTGGGAGGCCACCGACAAAGCCGCCAAGCTGCGCGACGACGCTGGGCTGGGCGCGTTACGCGCCTCGGCCACGGCCTGATGGTTCAACCAGCGAAGCGGTCGGTCGCTTCGATCAGGCGCGACAGAATGCCCGGCTCGTTGTAGGCATGGCCGGCGTCGGGCACGAGCTGGAAATCGGCCTGCGGCCAGGCGCGATGCAGGTCCCAGGCGGTGCGAACCGGGGTGCAGGCGTCGTACCGGCCTTGCACGATGACGCCGGGCACGTCGGCCAGTTTGCCCGCATCGCGGATGAGCTGGCCTTCGTCCATCCAGCCCTCGTGCACGAAGTAATGGTTCTCGATGCGCGCGAACGCCAGTGAAAACGCGTCGCTCGCGTGCCTCTCGGTGTTGACCGCGTCGGGCAACAGGCGGATGGTGCGGCCTTCCCACACGCTCCAGGCGCGGGCGCACGCCAGTTGCTCTGCGGGGTCTGCTCCGGTGAGGCGCTTGCGGTAGGCAGCGATCAGGTCGCCGCGTTCTGCAACGGGAATGGGCGCCACAAAATCGTCCCAGTAATCCGGGAACAACCACGAAGCCCCCTCCTGATAAAACCAGAGCAGTTCTTCGCGGCGCAGGGTGAAAATGCCGCGCAGGATCAGCGCCGACACTCGCGCCGTATGCGTTTGCGCATAGGCTAGCGCCAAGGTGCTGCCCCACGAGCCGCCCAACACCAGCCAGCGCTCCACACCGAGCAGGCAGCGCAGCCGCTCCATGTCAGCCACCAGATCCCAGGTGGTGTTGTTCTCCAGCGCGGCGTGCGGTGTGGAGCGCCCGCAGCCGCGCTGATCGAACAGCAGCACGCAATAACGCTGCGGGTCGAACAGGCGCCGGTGCTCGGGTGCGCAGCCCGAACCCGGCCCACCATGCAGGAAGACTGCAGGCTTGCCGTGCGGGTTGCCGCACAGCTCCCAGTAAATGGAGTGGCCGTCTCCGGTGTCGAGCATGCCGGTCTGGAACGGTGCAATGGGCGGGTAGAAGGTGCGAGGGCTCATGGAAGGGCATGGCGCCGAGGGCGGCGGCTTGCGTTTTGGGTTGGGGGCGTTGCAGGTGGCGGGTGCCAGGCAACCTAGAATAATCGCTTCATTCCGGCCCATCCAAACCCCTCTCAATCTCATGCTCACCACCCAATTCGACGGTGCCACCGTCAACACCCAGGCCAATGTGTATTTCGACGGCAAGTGCGTCAGCCACGGCATCACCCTGGCAGACGGCAGCAAAAAGTCGGTGGGCGTGATTCTGCCCGCCACACTCACCTTCAACACCGGCGCACCGGAAATCATGGAGTGCGTGGCCGGCTCCTGCGAATACAAGCTGCCGGGCAGCGACACCTGGGTGAAGTCCGGCGCGGGCGAGCGTTTCAGCGTGCCGGGAAATACCCGCTTCGAGATTCGCGTTGCGGACGGCGGCGAGCCCTATCACTACATCTGCCATTTCGGCTGATCGACCCACTGCGCACCATCATGGCCACCATTCTTCAAAATCTGCCCAAGGGGCAAAAAGTCGGTATCGCGTTTTCCGGCGGGCTCGACACCTCCGCCGCGCTGCTGTGGATGAAGCAGAAGGGCGCAATGCCCTACGCCTACACCGCCAACCTCGGCCAGCCCGACGAGAGCGACTACGACGACATCCCGCGCAAGGCGCTGGCCTACGGCGCCGAGAAGGCGCGGCTGGTGGACTGCCGCCGTCAACTGGCGCACGAAGGCATTGCCGCCATTCAGTGCGGCGCGTTTCACATCTCCACCGGCGGCATCACCTACTTCAACACCACGCCGCTGGGTCGCGCCGTGACCGGCACCATGCTGGTGGCGGCCATGAAGGAAGATGACGTCAACATCTGGGGCGACGGCAGCACCTACAAGGGCAACGACATCGAGCGCTTCTACCGCTACGGCCTGCTGACCAACCCGCTTCTCAAAATCTACAAACCCTGGCTCGACCAGACCTTCATCGACGAACTCGGCGGCCGCAAGGAAATGAGCGAATTCCTCATTGCCAACGGCTTCGACTACAAAATGTCGGTCGAGAAGGCCTACAGCACCGACAGCAATATGCTCGGCGCCACGCACGAGGCCAAAGACCTGGAGCACCTGAACAGCGGCATCCGCATCGTCAACCCCATCATGGGCGTGGCCTTCTGGAAGCCCGAGGTGGAGGTCAAGGCCGAGGAAGTGACCGTGCGCTTCGAGGAAGGCCAGCCGGTCGCCCTCAACGGCCAGACCTTCGATACGCCAGTGGACCTGTTCCTCAAGGCCAACGAAATCGGCGGTCGCCACGGCCTGGGCATGAGCGACCAGATCGAGAACCGCATCATCGAAGCCAAGAGCCGCGGCATCTACGAAGCCCCCGGCATGGCGCTGCTGCACATCGCCTACGAGCGCCTAGTCACCGGCATCCACAACGAAGACACCATCGAGCAGTACCGCATGGGCGGCCTCAAGCTCGGCCGCCTGCTCTACCAGGGCCGCTGGTTCGACCCGCAGGCCATGATGCTGCGCGAAACCGCCCAGCGCTGGGTGGCCCGCGCCGTCACCGGCGAAGTCACGTTGGAACTGCGCCGCGGCAACGACTACTCAATTCTCAACACCGAGAGCCCCAACCTGACCTACGCGCCTGAGCGCCTGAGCATGGAAAAGGTGGAAGACGCGCCGTTCAGCCCCGCCGACCGCATCGGCCAGCTCACCATGCGCAACCTCGACATCACCGACACCCGCGCCAAGCTGGGTATTTATGCGAAGACCGGGCTGATTGCGCTCGGCGACGGGGCGAGCATGTTGCGGTTGGAGGGGGAGAAGGGGGAGTGATTGTGGGGATGCAACGATGCTAGACCTGACCCCATTTGTGCCATTTGTGACCCATTTGCCGACCCCATTTGCCCCATGCGTGCCGATGACTTGGCTGTTGCCCGCCGTGAGGTCGAAGTGGGTGCGCCCGTCTGAGACGTCCTTGCGGTGGTAGCGCGCCGTCGCCGCTGTTGGTCTGCGCCGACTTCATAGCGTTCTGCGCAGACGCCTTGGTGCTGTATTGCTCGCGGTGCAAGATCACTTCGCCTTCGCCCACTTTCAGGACAAACGAAAATCGACCTTTGTCGTAGGAACCCGGTTCGTACCAGCGTGCCATGTGTGAACCGCCCCGGTTTTTGAGGAGGCTCCAACATTCAAGAGAATGGAGCCATGAACAAGTCGAACAAGTTTTCCCCTGAAGTCC
>JAFGXB010000072.1 GCA_016936875.1 Burkholderiaceae bacterium
CAAGTTTCCTTGACCCCCACGGGGGGCGGGTCGGCGAGCCGACCCTGGGGGCGCTCAGAGCTTGTGAATTTTTCGGGCATGTCCGAAATGCGCGCCAAAACCCACCCGATCGAGGCGCAAAGCAGAGCCATAGCCCGGGCTATGGCGCGCATTTGCAACGAAGAGCGAGGGTGTTTTGGCGTGTAAGGCGGGCATGGCTGAAATGTTCACAAGCTCTCAGGCCAAGCACACCTTCAAGGAGAGCCCGATGCACCGCAATCTGACTGAACGTCTGGACCAGGTTCGCTGGAACCGGTTTCATTCCACCGTGACGCTGGCCCTGGGAGTGGGCTGGCTGCTCGATGCGTTCGAGGTCACCATCGTCAACAACGTGATCGGGGTACTCAAGGATCTGTGGCATCTGAGCAATGACCAGGCGGCCTGGATTTTGAGCATCTGGTTTGTCGGGCTGATGATTGGCGCCTACGGGTTCGGCTTTCTGGCTGACCGCTTCGGCCGCAGGCGCTTGTTTCTCTACACGCTGCTGGTCTATGGCGTGTTCACGCTGCTGACAGCGTTTGCCTGGAACTTCGAATCGGTGCTGTTCTTGCGCTTGCTCACGGCCATTGGTGTGGGTGCCGAGTATTCGGCGATCAACGCCGCGATCAGCGAATTCATTCCGGCCCGCAACCGCGGCCGCGCCAATGCGGCGGTGATGAATTTCTGGCCGCTTGGGGCCATTTTCGCCGCGCTGGTGTCCTTGTATGTGGTCAACCTGCTGCCGCCCGACATCGGCTGGCGCGTGGCCTTCGGCTTCGGCGCCCTGGTGGCGGCAAGCACCGCCTTCATGCGTAAATCCATCCCCGAGTCGCCGCGCTGGCTCATCAGTCAGGGCGATCTGGTTGCCGCTGAACGTGTGGTCAGCGGCATTGAACAAGGCCGCCGCGATTGGGATGCCTCGGGCGCGTCGATGGCGGGGCCGCGCCGTGCGCCGTTTGGCGTCTGGCAGCAAACGCGCACCTTGCTCACCCAATATCCAGGCCGCGTTGCCCTGGGTTGCGCGCTCGATTTTTCCGAGGCTGCGGGCTATTACGGGCTGTTCGCCTTTCTTGCGTTGTTCATTCTTCCCGCGGTGCACGTCAGCAGTCAGTTCGCGCCGTTTTTCTACATCATCGGCAACATCGGCGCGTTGATCGGGGGGCTGATCGTGGTCTTCACCCTGGACCGCACCGGGCGCAAGCTCACCGTGCCGGTGCTCTACACCCTGGCCGCCGTGGGCGTGCTGCTGCTGGCGCTCTCCGTGGAAACTGGCTCCTGGATCTGGGTGCTGGCGGCGTTCACGCTGGCCAATCTGTTCGCCACCGGAAGCTGGATTTCGGCCTATCCGACTTTTGCGGAAATTTTCCCGACGCCTCTGCGCTCCACGGGCATCGGCCTATCGGTGGCCATCGGGCGCATGGGCGCCTTCGCCGCCCCGCTGGTGCTCACCGCGGTGGCCGATGCGCATGGCATGATCCCGGCGCTCATGCTGCTTGCCGGGTTCTGGCTGATCGGCGCCCTGGTGATGATCCCCTGGGCCATCTGGGGTGTGGAGGGACGCGGCCGCCCGCTGGAAGCGATGGTGGCAACCGAGCCGACGCCATGAACAACGCTGCTGCCACCGTGGACGAGCGCCCGGGAAGAAACTGCCCTCTGGCATACCGCTATTCGCCCGCGGTGTTCAATTGCGAGCCCGTCTTCGAGGCCGAGACCTTGTATGTGGTCGGTGGCCTGTACGGCAACGTCGAAGCCTTGCAGGCCGTGCTCGACATGCAGCGTTTCGAGCAGGAGCAGGGACGAGAAGTCAAATTGTTTTTCAATGGCGACTTCAACTGGTTCGACATTGATGCCGAGAGCTTCGACGGCATCAATCGGGCCGTGCTCGACCACGCAGCCATTCAGGGCAATGTGGAGGCTGAAATTGCCGCCCCGCACCCTGGCGCGGGCTGCGGCTGCGCCTATCCGCATGAGGTGCCTGATGCCGTGGTTCTGCGCTCGAACATGATCTTGCGGCATCTGGCCGCGCGGGCGGCGTCGCGTCCTGATCTGCTGCGGCGTCTGGCGGCGCTGCCCTTGCAGGCCACCGTGGCGGTGGGTGGCCAGCGCATCGGCATCGTGCATGGCGACGCGCACTCACTCTCCGGCTGGGATTTCGCCGCCGAGCGGCTGCGGCCAGGCCACTCGCCCGGTAGTGCGCATGCAGGCGAGTTGGAGGCCGGGCTCGCCAAGGTTTTTCGCCAGGCCAATGTGCTGGCGTTCTGTTCCTCGCACACCTGCGAGCCTGCCGCGCTCGACATCGAACTGGCCTGCGGCCGTCGGCTGATCATGAACAACGGCGCAGCGGGCATGCCCAACTTCCAGCAAACCACTTACGGTCTGCTCACCCGCATTTCGGCGCACCCGCAGCCGCATCCCGATAGTCTCTACAGCTTCTGTCTCAATGGCGTGTGCTTTGATACGCTTCCCATCCGCTACGACGCCGCGGCCTGGACGCGTCGCTTTCTGCACAACTGGCCCGAGGGCTCGGCGGCGCACACGTCCTACTTCAAGCGCATCACCCAGGGGCCGGAATTCGACATCCGTCAGGCGCTGCCCGCCAGCCTGGCGCTCAGGCACACCGATCAAGGTGCGGCCAGCTGAGCGCGAAAAAACGCGATATGCGTCACCAGGCCGGGCAGTAGCCACTGGAACAGTTCGGCCACGCGCCGGAGTTCGTCCAAAGAGGTCTCGTGTGCGGCGGCAGCTTGCAATGCGGCGGCCCGCAGTCCCTCAGGATTGGGAAGGCGGTTCAGCACGCGGTCGATGGCTTCGCGGTGTGTTTGCTCGCACAGTGCGGCATAGGCGCTGCTGTTGACCTGCGGTTTGAGATCGGCCCAGGCCAGAGAAAAATAGCTCGGCCAGCGCGCCAAAGCCCGGTAGTCTGTGTTGACGAAGGGCAGGCCCAGCGTGCGGCGGACGTCGTCGTACACCGCGCGGGTGTCTGCATCGGCATGATGCGGCTCCATCAGCACAAGAGGCACTGTCGCGGAGGGCGCATGTCGCCCGGAAAATGGCGTTGCCACCAAGTGCGACTCCCGCAGGTCTTCACCGTTCAGCAGCAGGCGCACCAGCGTGGCGATCAGCAGATAGGCGAAGTTGCCATGCGAAAACACCTCGATGACATGCCGAATCTGTTCGCACTCACGCGGCGCATAGCCCATGCCGAACAAACGCTGCGCAATGGGAGGCGGCTCTAACGCCAGCACGCCACGCTCCACGCCCTGGCGCAACTCCTGGCAATGCCGAACGAACACAGCGCTGCCGACGATGGGCTTCAAACCTTGCCACAACACCCGGAAAAATTCGGGGTAATGGGCATAGGCCATGGTCACGACGCCCATCCACGGTACTTGCAATGTGGTTTTCATTTCCAGATACAACGTTGCGAGCTCGCCATCCGCCAGATATTCGGGCAAAGGGTGAATGGCTGGAATGGGCTGCGGGGTTTTGCGCGCAAGGATGGCGACCATTGTGTTCTCCTGAACAGGGCAATGCCATGCAAAAAGTGGCGACAGACATCGGGAATGTTTTGTACCATTCAATCCAAAATATCGCAGCCTCCAGCCAATTGCTGTTCCCTCTTTTTTCTACGCCACGAAGATGCCAAGACCCCGCAGTTTCGATCAGGCCGCCGTACTTGATGCGGCGGTTGCCGCCTTCTGGCAGGGTGGCCCTGGCGCCACCAGCGTTGACGAAGTGCTGCGCGTCACCGGGCTGGCGCGCTCGTCGCTCTACAACAGCTTTGGCAGTAAAAACGAGCTCCTGCAGCAGGCCATCGAGCGCTATGTTGATCGGCAAATTGCCGAACTCGGCCGTGTATTCCACGAGCGCAGCTTGCAGCAGGCGCTTGAGACGCTGTTTCTCGACATCGTTCGCCATAACAACGAAGGCCGGGGCTGCCTGCTGATCAACAGCGTCAACGAGCTGCGCGGCACGTCGGATGCGACCCTCGACGTGGTGCAGGCTGGTTTTGCCCGCATCGCGCGCCGACTGGCCGATCTGGCGTCTGGTGCTTCTGCGCAAGTAGGCGATGCCAATGTGCTTGCGGCAGAAATCATCACCGCCATCGCGGGGCTGCGCACCTTGCAAAAAACCGGCTTGCCGTCTTCTGTGCTGCGACAAACGGCAAAAAGTTACGCCCGCCGTCTCGCAACACCGTAATTTTTTTGCTTGTTTTGTACCAGTTATTCCAATTAAATCTTGCCTGCATTGCAGGCGTATTCAGCCGCGCTGCGGCGCTTTGATTCAGGAGCCATCATGACTACTTCCGTCGCCAAACTCAACCTTCCAGTGCAAACCATCGACAGCACCAGCGGCAAGGCCCGCGAGATGCTGGAAACGGCCAAATCCCGCCTCGGCTTCGTGCCCGCCATGTACGGCAATATGGTGAACTCGCCCGGCCTGCTCGAAACCTATCTGCTCGGCTATGAACGCTTTCGCCAGGACGGCGGCTACACACCGGCGGAGCAAGAACTGGTTTTTCTCACCATCAGCCGCTTTCACGGCTGCACCTACTGCATGGCGGCGCACAGCATGATTGGCGAGAAGATGTCCAAGGTTCCCGCGCCGGTTCTGGCGGCGCTGCGCGACGGCACGGAGATTCCAGACGCCAAGCTGGCCGCGCTCTCCACCTTCGTTCGCATCATGGTCGAAAGCCGTGGCGCGCCCAGCAGCGAACAGTTGGCGACCTTCAAGGCGGCAGGCTATACCGATCGCCATGCGCTCGAAATCGTGCTGGCCATCGCAGTCAAGACGCTGAGCAATTTTTCCAACCACCTGATGCATACCGAAGTCGATCCGGCGTTTCAGGCGTATGCCTGGTCGGCCTGAGCCGCTTTCTGAACGCGCTGCGGCGGGGTAGCTCTCTGTCAGGAACGGCCCCGCTGCGCGACAGAACACAGCGCGGCAGACGGTTCATCTTTGAACACCTGTTGCGCGTGTTGCATGCATCCACCACGAGGAGACAAACATCATGAAGAACCCAGTCAACATCCGCACCCTGTTCGCGGCTGCCGGTCTTGCCACCGCGCTGGCCACTGGCTATGCGCCCACGGCAATGGCCGACTATGTCAAGCCCGTCATCCACCATGCGCCGTTTGGTACCGTGCGCATGGTGGTGCCGATCACCAGCGCCGACCCGGCGGTCTGGGCCTTTAAGCTGCGCAACATTGCCAACAGTGAAAAAGGAATCAAGGCATGGAAGGGCAAGCTTCAGGCACAAGTGGTGCTCTACGGGCCAGGGCTGCGGCTGCTGGAAGAGCCGATGGAGCCGGCACTGCAAGCCACGGTGGACCAGTTGCGCAAGCAGGGTGTGCGCTTCGACATTTGCAACAACACCCTCAAGGGCATGAACCTCGACTGGCATACCTTGTACGGCGTGCGCGAGGCCGACATCGTGCCTTCGGGCTTTCTCGAGGTAGCGTGGCTGGCCAATCATGGCTGGGCCGTCGATCCGATGAACTGAGCACGCGCCGCCTGATGCAACCCAGGTCGTGTGTGGCGCAGGCGGCCTCCGTTACCAGCCGATGAAGCCTCACGTCAACTCCGGCGCCTGCCGCCTGTGCGTCATGGGCGAGGGAATGGCGCTGGCTTATATCGCGCTCATCGCGGGCCTGGCGGTCAGCACGGGCGTGAGCACGCTGTTGTTTCCCGAACTGGGTGCGCTGGCGCACGACGTGTTCACCCGGCCGCGCGGAACCTGGGCCAGAGCCCCTGTGTGGCTGGTGGCAACGCCAACACTGGCGGCCTTGCTCGGCATCCTGATCGCACGGCATTTGCCCTTTGGCCTGGTTGCGGTGCTTCTCAGTGTGGGCAGCACCGTGGCCATCCTTCAGGTTCTGAAATCTCCGGTGGCTCCCGCCATTTCCGCCGGGCTGCTGCCGCTGGTTCTGGGGGTGACGAGCTGGTGGTATCCGCCGTCCATTTTGTTCGGAACGTCGCTGTTGGTTTTGCTGCTGATGGCGCGCAGGAACTGGTTGCCGCACACCCTGCCTGTGCTGGAGAAAAACCGCGCAGAGGCCGTGGACGACGCAGCGGACGACGCTGTGGAGGCCGCGGCAAGCGGCATGGCCTGGATGCCGTATTTCTTCGGTTTTGTGATCTGCGCGACCGCGCTGGCCTGGTTCACCGGCTGGCATGTGCTGCTGTTTCCGCCGCTGGTGGTGATGGGCTACGAAATGTTTGCGCATCCCGCGGTCTGCCCCTGGGCAGGCCGACCCTGGGCCTTGCTCACTGCCTGCACCCTGGGGGCGATCGGCGGGGTTGTTTTTGTCGGTTGGTTGGGCGTGGGCGTGCTGGCTGCGGTTGCCGCACTGGGGCTCAGCATCTTGACGCTTCGAGTGCTTGACCTGCATGTCCCGCCGGCACTTGCGGTGAGCCTGCTGCCGTTCATCCTCCATCATCCGGGCCCTGAGTTTCCCGTTGCCGTGGCTGCGGGAATTCTCATCCTGATTATTTTTTTTGCGTTGTCGCGCCGCCGTTTGACGGCACGCGGGGTTGCCACACAGCCGCAAGGCGAGCGGCTTGCGCCCATCGACACACCACACAAGGAGTAGCGCGCATGCACGCACCCATCGATATCCCACGGCTTGGCATCATTGGCGGCAGCGGTCTGTACGCCATGGACGGCTTGCAAGACCTGCGTGAACATGCGGTGCAGACGCCTTACGGCCCGCCTTCGGACGCGCTGGTCACTGGCATGCTGGACGGTGTTGCCGTGGCCTTCCTCGCCCGCCACGGGCGTGGGCACACGCTCATTCCTTCCGAGGTGCCTTATCGCGCCAATATCTATGCGCTCAAGTCGCTGGGCGTGCGCGCGCTGCTGTCGATTTCCGCTGTGGGCTCGCTGCGCGAACATCTCGCTCCGCTCGACATGGTGCTGCCCGATCAGTTCATCGACCTCACCCGGCAGCGCGCCTCCACGTTTTTTGGCGATGGCGCGGTTGCCCATGTGGCCATGGCCGATCCGGTGTGTGGCGCGCTCATGGCGCGGGTGGCCGAGGCGTTCGCGCAGTGCGATCTGCCAGGCGTGCGTCTGCACAGCGGCGGCGTTTATGCCTGTATCGAAGGCCCGGCGTTTTCCACCCGGGCCGAATCGCACATGCTGCGCGGCATGGGGGGCGATGTCGTGGGCATGACCAATCTGCCCGAGGCCCGGCTGGCACGCGAAGCGCAGATGGCCTACGCCACCCTGGCGCTGGTGACCGACTATGACTGCTGGCACACCAGCCGCGAGGCGGTCAGTGCGGAGATGGCCATTGCCAATCTGCTGCGCAATGCCGCGCACGCACAGACCGTGGCGCGCCGGTGGGTGGCGCTGATGCACGCCCATCCCATCAGCTCGGCGGCGCATACCGCGCTGCAATCGGCGCTGGTCACGCGCACAGAGAGCATGACACCCGAAGTACGCGCACGCATTGCGGTGTTGCTGGCCTGAAGCGGCCGGAGATCGCTGTTCAGGCCGCGAGTCACCACGGCCCTGAACAGCGTTTGCGCCGCCGTACCGCGGACGTGGGTGCCTGCACATTCGCTGTCAGGAACGCGGTGGCCGCGCGACCAAACAGAACCCAATCAAACCAAGCAGAACGGCCGCCGTCGATGACGCCATCTTCGGACGGTGGTTTGACGGCGCACTGAGACAAGGGTGATGCCATGACCACGACAAGCAAAACACAACGCGCGCACGCCGCGTCCGGCAACACGCTGTGCGACTTCAAGCAGCCTGGGCAAGTCGTCCTGGTGTTGCAGGGCGGCGGTGCTCTCGGCGCGTTTCAGGCGGGGGTGTACGAGGCACTGCATGAGGCGGGCATCGAGCCGGACAGGCAAGGACATTCCGGCAGCCGGTTTCCTGCCGCCTGCGCAAGCGGCGCTGGCCGTGGCGCATTCGTAGCAGATTCTTTGCATCTGGCTCACGAAACAATGTCAGGTAATCGAAAGAAATACGACAAATTCATACGGTCGGCAGTCTCGGTGCAAAACCCGGCTTCCACCGCAATCACGTCACCTCAACCGGAGATCATCATGTCAACCTCGATTCGTCCCTCACTCTCCCGCGCCTTGCCCGCACTCGCTGTTGCCGCCGCCCTGGTGGCGCCGATGCCGCAGGCGCTCTCTGCCTTCTCGCCCATCGCCACGGCGCACGCCGCCTCTTGCGTTTGCGCCCCCATGCACGCCTGTGCGCCGGCAAGCAAGCACATGCAACAAACAGATCGTGCATCGACACGCCCCGGCCCGTAAGCCAGCACGGCGACACCCCGGACTCATGGTGGTTTGCGGCAACGGGAGCATCTGCTCTGTTGCCGTTTTTTTTGTGCCCGCATCACAAGTGCCCATGTCAGGAACGTGGCGTCTTGCCGACCAATGACCCAGAGGCCGCCTCAACGCAACGGTTCAAGCGGGATAGCGGCAGCCTCGCACCTTCAACCCAGGAGTCCATCATGCAAACCCGTACCCGCAAAACCCTCTCGCTTGCCTTGCCCGCATTGACCGTGGCCGCCGCTCTGGTCGTGCCGATGCCGCAGGCGCTTTCCGCACTGTCGCCGGTGGCCACGGCGCATGCGGCGGCCAACCCATGCGCGCCGTCCAATCCCTGCGCGCCCAGCGGTAAAAAGATGGAACACAAAGCCGCCAACCCCTGCGCCCCCGCAGGGAAAACGGCCGCCAATCCTTGCGCTCCATCCAAGTAAAAACGGTTGCGCGCTGGCACACCGCCCAGCGCGCAGAACATGATGCAAGCGCAAGACGCTGGCCACATCCAAGGGAGACAGGGCCATGAACCGTTTGTTCGCAAGCGCCGGTGGAGCGCTGGCACGCTACCTCTCGGCGCCGAGCCACTGCGCGCCGAGTCGCGCGCCCACTGATCTGGCAAGCCTGCGGGCCATCATCCGCCCCGGCGATGTGCTGTTGGTGGAAGGACGCAGCCGGTTCAGCAGCGCCATCAAATACCTCACACATTCGGTGTGGTCGCATGCCGCGCTTTACGTCGGCCCGCTCGACGCCACGACCACGCAAGACGATCACAGCCCCTGCTTTGTCGAGGCCGACGTGGTGGAGGGCGTGCGCGCCGTGGGTTTCGATGAATTCGCCGGTTACGGCTTGCGGTTGTGCCGTCCCGTGGCGCTGCGCGAGGCCGATGTGCAGTTGGTGGTGAGCGCGGCGCGGCAGCGCATTGGTCACCAGTACGACCTGCGCAACATCATCGACCTGCTGCGCTACCTGCTGCCGACCCCGCCGGTGCCGGGCCGCTGGCGACGGCGCTTGCTGGCGCTGGGCAGCGGCGACCCGACGCGGGCCATCTGCTCGGGCCTGATCGCCCAGGCCTTTCAATCCGTGCGCTATCCCATCCTGCCGCACATTGCGCAAACCGCGGACAGTGATCCCAACTGCGTGTCCTGCCTGCAGGAGCAATGGCATGTGCGGCACCACAGCCTGTTCGTGCCATCGGATTTCGATCTGTCGCCGTATTTCGCCATCGTCAAGCCCGAGGCCAACGCCGCGCTCGATTACCGCACCCTGCCGTGGGCCGCCCAACAAGGCGCGCTGCCCGCTCAAGACCAGGCGACCGCCGAAGCACGCGGCTAAAACACAATTCGCACGCCGACATCACCCATTCTGACGTTGACTGCCAACGCGCTGCCGTTCCAGGATGACCAGCAGAATGCCACCGAGGATGGCGACTGAGGCCAGCACCAGGCGCAAGGTGATGGCCTCGTGCAGGAACACGGCGCCGCCCAGCGCCGCAATCACCGGGACGCTGAGCTGAACCGTGGCGGCCTGCGTGGTTTTCAGCGACGGCAAGGCGGCGTACCAGATGGCGTAGCCAATACCCGAAGCCAGCGCGCCCGAGGCCACGGCAAGCAGCAGGCCGCTTGCGTCCACCGCGGCGCCGTGGTGCCACACGGCCACCAGGACCATCGCCAGCGGCGCCGCGCGCAAAAAATTGCCCGCAGACACCCGCACCGGGTTTCCCGTGCCCTGGCCGCGCAAGGAGTACACGCCCCAGGCCACGCCGGCGCTCAGCATCAACAGCGACCCGGCCAGAGGTGGCGCGGACAGGCCCGGCAGCAACACCCCGACCAGGCCTGCAACCGCCAGCACAAAGCCGAAAAGCTGCGCCCGCGTCAGCCGTTCGCCCTGCCACAGCCCGCGCCCGATCATGGTGGCCTGCACCGCACCGAACAGCAGCAAAGCCCCGGTGGCCGCGGGCAGCATCACATAGGCAAACGAAAACGCCGCCGCGTAAACGAACAGGGCCAAGGCTGAGGGCCAATTGCCCCGGCCTGCCTGGATGCTGCGCTGCAGGCGGGCGATCAGCCACAGGGTCACGGCGCCCGAAAGCAGGCGAATCGCGGTGAAGCTGGCCGCGTCCATGCTGGTGTTCTTGAGCGCAAGCCGGCACAGCAGCGAATTGCCCGCGAACGCCAGCATGGCCAGAACGGTCAGTGACCAGACGCGCGTTGCGGACATGGACGTTCTCCTGCGCAGTGACATGCGCGCCGCGGGCGGGCGCTCGTGGTTTGCGCTTGCCCGGTGCTGGGCGGTGCCGCCAGCGGGTGCGTGCAATCGGTCATCGGTAGCGCTGCAGAAAGGTGCGGTCGATGCGGTCTTTCCAGCGCATCACCCAGCGGCCTTGCCACCCCAGTGCCCCGCGCGACGCAATGGCCTGGCCGTCGCCGGTGTTGAGCAGCACCAGAAAGCGCGGCTGCGGCTGATAGGCCGCGAGCGGCTCGGCGCACAAGGCAGCGTGCAGATTGGTGGCCAGCACCGGGCCCATGCGCACCGAGAACACGCCGGACTTGGGCAGCGCCTGTGGCGTGAAGGCCGCGCAGTCTCCCACCGCGAACAGCCAGGGGTGGCTGGTGGAGCGCAAGGTGGCGTCCACCTGCACGAAGCCGCGGGCGTCCAGCGCCAGCGTGCTGTGCGTTGGCCAGTCGTGGGACACGCCGCCGGAGGCCCACAGCACCACGTCGGCCCGCAGTGTTTGACCGTTGGTGGCGACCAGCGCATCTGGCTGCAGTCCGGCGGCGTCGAAGCCGGTGCGCAGCGTGACGCCGCGCCGCCGCAGCGCGCGCCGCGCCAGACGCCGTGCGCCGAATGAGAGGCTGGGGACAACATCCGTTCCGCGTGTGACCAGGGTGTAGTGCGCCCTCGTGCCGAGCGCCGAGAGCCGGGCCTGCAGCCCCAGCAGCATTTCGAAACCAGCCGCCCCCGCGCCGACGCCGACAACGTGCAGCGGCGCGGCGGAGTGACGTCCAGCCAAGGTTTGCAGCAATTGCTGCGCGCGGGCGCGCAAGTCCGGGAGCGGGCGCGTGGGCAACAGCAGCGGCAGACCGGGCGCGGCTTGCGGCGCGCGCACGGTGGAGCCGATGTTGAGGCTCAGCCAGTCGGTCTGCAGGCGCTCGCCGCTGGACAGCGTGAGTGTGCGCTGCTCGGCATCCAGCGCCACGACGGCATCGTCCAGGCAGCGTGCTCCGGCGCGCGCGGCCAGGGTGGCAAAGTCGATGCAGCAGTCATCCCAGGCGTAGCGCCCGCCCATCCAGCCCGGCATCATGCCGGAGTAAG
>JAFGXB010000073.1 GCA_016936875.1 Burkholderiaceae bacterium
ATCACGTTACTGACGGTGCGCCACCGCGGTGGTATTGCGTTCTGTCCACCCATTGGCCATGTGCAGGTCGACGGCGATTACCGCGAAAGCTGGCAGCCAATGGCAATGTCGGCGGTTGCATTGGTGCAATCGGAACAGATCGCCGCCAAGGTTGTCGATGCCTTGGGTGGTTATGGTCTCTTTGGTGTGGAGCTATTCGTGCGGGGCGATGAGGTCTGGTTTAGTGAAGTGTCGCCCCGTCCACACGATACCGGCATGGTGACGCTCATTTCTCAGGACATCTCCGAGTTTGCTCTGCACGTGCGTGCGTTCCTCGGGTTGCCGATCCCCAATATCCGTACCCGTGGTCCGGCGGCTTCGGTGGCATTGCTTCTCGAGGGGAATAGCACGTCGCCGGTGGCTACCGGGTTGGTTGAGGCGCTCGAAGCACCGGATACGCAATTGCGTTGGTTCGGTAAACCTGAAATTGCTGGCAAGCGTCGGATGGGCGTGATGTTGGCGTTGGATGAGACGACGGATGCCGCTCGTGAGAAAGCTCGCCGCGCAGCCGCACATGTCCGTTTGATCTGAAGTGGCGTCAGTGGATCTGACCACGCCGTACCCTGTCGTGGTGTGGTGGCGGTCATGTAATGATTCAGTCTGCTTGCGACGTTTGACCGTTCAAACGGCGTAGCACTTCGATCAATGCCGATGAATCGAGTTCGCCCATTCCTGCGCCAACCAGCGCATTCATCCATTGCCCGGCCAGGCTTGTACCCGGTAAGGCCAATCCCAACTCTTGCGCAGTCTGCTGCACAATCCCCAAATCCTTTTGATGTAATTTGGCCTTGAAGCCGGGTGCGTACTCGCCGTTAAGCATCCGCGCGCCATGAATTTCGAGCATGCGGGAATGAGCGGAACCGCCCAGTAATGCTTCGCGTACACGGGCGGGATCGACACCCGCACCCTCGGCCAGAACCAGCGCTTCCGCGATGGCCGCCAGTGTCCCGCTGACGACGATCTGGTTACAGGCCTTGGCAATTTGCCCCGCACCGACATCGCCGACATGCGTCAGCGTTTTACCAATGTGATGCAGCAGCGGTTCGATCCGGTCGTACACGGCGGGTTCGGCGCCGACCATGATGGTCAGGCTGGCGGTCTGTGCTCCTTTTTGACCGCCAGAGACGGGCGCATCGGCCCAGTGGGCGCCCTTGGCGGCCAGCAGTTTTGCCATGTCACGAGTAGTGCGTGCGCTGATGGTGCTGTTGTCGATGACGATCAGGCCTGCATGCGCCCCCGCCAGAATGCCGTTTTCATCGGTGACGATCTGCTCGACGTCGGCACTGTCGGAGACATTCAGGAACAGCACGTCGACTTCGGCGGCAAGCGCGGCGGGTGTCTGCGCCCAGGCGGCGCCCTGATTGAGGATGAATTCGGCCTTCTCGGGCGTGCGTGCCCACACCGTCATCGGGTGACCTGCGTTCATCAGGAATTCGGCCATGGGGGCGCCCATGATGCCGAGGCCAATTGCGCCGAGTTTGAGGCTTTTCGTATTCGTCATGGGGTAGCTCCTGACGGTGCTGCCGGGTCGATCAGCGTGAGCCAGTGCACCACACGACGTGTCGATCCGCTCGCCAGATGTGTTTGGCAGCCGATGTTTGCGGTGGCGATCAGTTCCGGTTCACCGGACTCCAGCGCCTGGACCTTCTGTTTCTTGAGTTGGCCGGAAAGTTCCGGTTGCAGAATCGAGTAGGTGCCGGCCGAGCCGCAGCACAGATGCGCATTGGGTACGGGCGTGAGTTCAAAGCCGAGATCGGTCAGCAGTTTTTCCGTTTTGCCCTTGAGCTTTTGCCCATGCTGGAGCGTGCACGGGGGGTGAAAGGCGATGCGACGCGCCTTGTTTGCCGTGTGGCGAGAACGCAAATCCGCCCATTTGGGATTGTCCTGTTCGGCCAAAAGTACCTCGATGGGGTCGCGCGTCAGGGCGGAAATCTTCGCGGCCTTGGCGGCGTAATCGGCATCTTGTGTGAGGGCATGGCCGTAGTCCTTGACCTGCACGCCGCAGCCGCTGGCCGTGACGATAATGGCTTCGGCGCCGGATTCGACGAGTGGCCACCAGGCATCGATGTTGCGGCGCATGGTTGTGTGGGCGGCTTCTTCGGCGTTCAGGTGCTGTTCGATCGCACCGCAGCAGCCTGCCGAAGGCGCGGCAACGAGGCTGATTCCCAAGGCGTCGAATACGCGGCGCGCGGCCCCGTTGATGTCGGGTGAGAGTGCCGGCTGCACACAGCCTTCGAGCAGAATCATCTGCCGAGGGTGAGTCGCTGCGGGCATGTGACCAGCAGTCCGGGGCGCTGGGATTTTCTGCTGCAGACTGACGGGCAGTAGTGGGCGGAACAGGCGTGCACTGCCCAGAGCCATCGCAAACAGCCGAGGGGAAAGCAGGCTCCGGCGCAGGACATAACGATAGAAGCGTGATGCGGGCGAACGGGGCGATTGGGTTTCGATGTCTGCGCGGCCGATATCGACGAGCTTGCCGTACTCCACGCCGGAAGGGCAGGTGGTCTCGCAATTGCGACAGGTCAGACATCGATCCAGATGGGTGCGGGTGGTTTCGGTCACCGGCGCACCTTCAAGCATTTGCTTGATGAGATAAATGCGTCCGCGTGGGCCGTCGTCTTCATTGCCCAGCAGCTGATAGGTCGGACAGGTGGCATTGCAGAACCCGCAGTGCACGCAGGCGCGCAGAATGCGTTCGGCCTCGATGCCTCTGGGGGTGTTGATCAGATCGGCGCGGAGATTGGTTTGCATACAGTGACGTGTCGCCTTGAGATAACGGGGTGTTTATTCTGGAAAAAACCGCCCGGCATTGAATATGCCCTTGGGGTCCATCGCCTTCTTGATGCGTTGATGCAAGGCGAGCAGGGGCGGCGGCAACGGTTGGAAGCGTTCTGTCTCCGCCGGCTTGGATTTTGCCGGACGGAACAGGGTTGCGTGCCCGGTCAGTTGGGCAGCCATCGTTCGGAATTCTGTAGATTGATCCGATGCCAGGTGTAACCAGCGTTGCTGCCCTCCCCAGTCGATCAGTTGTCGGGCACTGGGGAGTGCGGCGACCGGTGTCGTCAATGGGACGGCTGCGCGCCAGAGATCGGTTTCGACGGGCGTGTCGTCCGGCTGGAAAAAATCGAGCCGATGGTCACGCAGGTCTTGCCAGTAGCGGGTGGCATCTGTTTTGGTGAACGTGTCGCCGCCGATGCGTAATACGGCCTTGTGGACGGCGCTTTCTGCTCCCCCCAGTCGCACCCGGAGTTGCCCGTCGGCAAAGGTGGCTCCCGTGATGGGCAAGGCGGTCTGGTTCCATTCGGCGAAACGGGCCAGTGCCTGTTCGGCCGTGGTAGTGACGATCTGGGTCTGCTGCGCGCGCGGCATGGGGACGACGCGCACGGAAATGTCGAGTAGAACGCCCAGGGCGCCGAACGCGCCGACCATCAGTCG
>JAFGXB010000074.1 GCA_016936875.1 Burkholderiaceae bacterium
ACCGCAGCGCGCAGCAACCGGCAACTTTGTTGCCACGGGTAACAATTCGCCTACAGGTCAAACGGCGAAAGTATAGGGGAAAGTCGATACAGCGCCAGCTTTTTTCTTGTCCGTGCACTTAACATTGTGTCGGGTCAACCTTCTGTTGCATTCGCTGCATGCGTGCGGCGGCAATGACGGCGTTTTTCCCCGCCAAGCCTCGCTCCCAATTCTCCTGGAAATCCGATGAATGCTCTGCTGGTTTTTTTACATCTTGTCGCTGCAGTCACCTGGATGGGTGGTATGGGATTCATCTTGCTTGCGCTGCGGCCGGCCGCGTTTGCCACGCTGCAAGCCCCGTCGCGGCCGCAACTCATCCTGGCAAGCCTGCAGCGGTTTTTTCCCTTGGTCTGGATCAGCATCGCCGTCATCCTGGTCTCCGGGTTGATCATCATGCTGCAGGTCGGTTTTGCGCATGCGCCTGTCGGTTGGCACGTCATGCTGGGCATCGGGCTGGTGATGATGGCGGTTTTTGCGCACATTTTTTTCGCCCCCTACCGGCGCGCGCGGCTTGCCGCGGCCGCCCAGGACTGGCCCGCTGCAGGACGGTCTCTGGAGAAGATTCATCCCCTCGTCGTGCTGAACTTCACCCTCGGATGGATTGCCATTGCGGCCGTCCTGTTCTGGCACTGACTCCGAGCGTCAAAAAGCGGCATCAAACGCAACAGGCGGGGATTGCCGAGATCTGCTTTGTCAGTTCGCTCCACACTGCGTCCGGGGCAATCTGCCGCAAGCAATTGAGATGCCTCAGCGGGCAGATGCGCTGAAAACAGGGGCTGCAATCAAGCTTCAGCCAGAGTGTGGCGCTGTGGTGTGCGGCTGGCGGGGTGTGGCGGGGATCCGTCGAGCCGTAAACGCCCACGGTCGGACGCCCGAGTGCTGCGGCGACGTGCATCAGGCCGGAGTCATTGCTGACGGCGCCACTGCTGCTGGCGAGCAGGGCGATGGCGTCGGCCAATCGCGTTGCCCCGCAAAGATTCAAGGCGCCGGAAGCCTGGGAGCAAATGGCGTCTCCGGCGGCGGCATCGCGAGGCGCGCCCAGCACGGCAACGCCGTAGCCCGCCTGCTGCGCCAGGGTTGCCAGAACGGCGTAATGCGCAACAGGCCACTGCTTGGCGGGGCCATATTCGGCACCGGGGCAAAGGGCAATCCAGCGTTCGGGGAGCCCGAACTGCTGGCGTGCGGCTGTTGCCGCTTGGGCCGAGATGGACAGGATGGGTTCTGGCACAGTGCCATCCGACCCGTCGGAGCCCAGGCGCGCCAGCGCGGCGTAATGCTGGCGCATGTCGGGCCGCGTGTCTTGATCTTCCCTTGGAATGCGGCAAGACACCGGAGAAAGCGCCATGGGCTCTGAGTGCCCCCAGGGTCGGCTCGCCGACCCGCCCCCCGTGGGGGACAAGGACACTTGGGGCGGCCCTGCGTTTCCTTGAGAGAGCTTGGACTTGTGGTGTGACGCGCCCGGCGCCACGATGTCGGTCAGCAGCAAGCCTTTGGCTTCGCCCGCATGGCCGACGCGCTGCGGAATGCGCGCCAGCCAGGGAACGAGCCGCGACTTGAGGTTATTGCCGAGGATATAGGCACGATCGAAGCCCTGCCCGCGTAGCTGGGCAGCGAGACGTCTGCGCAGCGTGAAGTCGAGCTTGCCGTGAGCGAACGGCGCTTCGATCACATCAAGCACGCCCGGCATAGCGCGCAGCACGGGGGCGACGCCAGGCAAGCCGAGTGCTGTGATCTGCTCGCCACGCGCTGCGAGCAGCGCAACCAGTGGCTGCGCCATCACCGCGTCACCGATCCACTGCGGGGCGATCAGCAGGGCGCGGTGCATGCGCGACGTCGCCTCAATGTCCGTGCGCCACTTCGCCTTCAGCCAGACGATAGCGCGTGCCGCAATACGGGCAGGCGGCTTCGCCGTGGGTGATGTCGATGAACACACGCGGGTGACTGCTCCAGATCGGCATGTTCGGATTGGGGCAGTGGGCGGGCAGGTCCTTGGCCTTGAGTTCGACCACGGGCATGTCGGGTTTGGGAATGGCGCTCATAGGCTGGCCTCAAGTGATGGAAAGCGTGGTCAAACCGCAGACAGCCAGCTCGCATACTTCGGATTGCGTCCGCCGACGATGTCGAAAAAGGCATTCTGGATGCGCTCGGTGATGGGGCCGCGATGGCCAGGGCCGAGGGTGATGCCGTCGAGTTCGCGGATGGGCGTGACCTCGGCCGCGGTGCCGGTGAAGAAGGCCTCGTCGGCGATGTACACCTCGTCGCGGGTGATGCGTTTTTCCTTCACCGTCAGTCCGAGGTCGTCGCAGATGGCGAACACGGTCTTGCGGGTGATGCCGTTGAGTGCGCCGGAGGACAGATCGGGCGTGTAGAGCACGCCCTCGCGGATGACAAAAATGTTTTCGCCCGCACCCTCGCTCACAAAACCTTGCGGGTCGAGCAGCAGCGCTTCGTCGTAGCCGTCGGCGGTCACTTCCATATTCGCCATGATGGAATTGGTGTAGTTGCTCACTGCCTTGGCGTTGACCATGGTGATGTTCACATGGTGGCGGGTGAAGCTTGAGGTCTTGACGCGGATGCCGCGCTTCAGGCCCTCTTCGCCGAGGTAGGCGCCCCAGGGCCAGGCGGCGATCATCAGGTGAATGGTGTTGCCGCGCGGCGAGACGCCCAGTTTCTTGTCGCCAATCCAGGTGAGCGGACGGATGTAGCAGGAGTCGAAGCCGTTGAGCCGCACCACGTCAAGCTGCGCCTGCATGGCCTGCTCGATGGTGAAGGGAATCTCCATGCGCAGGATTTTGGCGCTGTTGAACAGACGCTCGGTGTGGTCGCGCAGGCGGAAGATGGCCGTGCCCTTGTCGGTCTTGTAGGCGCGCACGCCCTCAAACGCGCCGCAGCCGTAGTGCAGGGTGTGGGTCAGCACGTGAACCTTGGCATCGCGCCATTCGACGAGCTGGCCGTCCATCCAGATTTTTCCGTCGCGATCCGACATGGATGTGGGCATGACCATGATGTGTTGTCTCCGGGAGGTAAAAGAACAATTCTAGAAACTCCGCGCCGGGCATGCGCTGCGCGGAGTGTGTTGCATCACAACGCGGCCAAGGCAGCGTCGTAGTTGGGCTCGTGGGCGATCTCGTTCACCAGCTCGGTGTGCAGCACGGTGTTGTCTTTGTCGAGCACAACCACGGCGCGGGCGCACAGCCCGGTGAGCGGACCACCAGCGATGCCCACGCCGTAGGCCTGGGCGAAGCTGCGATCCCGCATTTCCGAGAGGTTGACCACTTTGTCCAGACCTTCGGCACCGCAGAAGCGGGCCTGGGCAAAAGGCAGATCGGCGGAGACGCACAGCACCACGGTATCGGGCTTTTCAGCGGCGCGGGCATTGAATGCGCGCACCGACTGCGCGCAGGTCGGGGTGTCGATGGACGGGAAAATGTTGAGTACCTTGCGCTTGCCTGCATAGTCGGCCAGGGTGCGGTCGGCCAGGTCTTTGTCGGTCAGGCGAAAATCGGGGGCTTTGCTGCCCTTGACGGGCAGCTCGCCGCTGGTGGGTACTGGGTTGCCGTGCAGGTGGGTGGTGGCCATGCGAGTCTCCTGGGTGTGTGGTCAACGGATGACGAAGATTTGCATGGTAGAGGCGGCACCACTTTTTTTCAGGCGCCGTATGGACTGTCGGGTACGCATCAATCCTTGCGCGTGACCTCGGCGTGTACCTGCCCGGACGGCACATGGCGGGCGGCGGATTGCACATGCCCGGCCTGGTCATCGAAGAAGAAGTCGGGCTGGAATTCGCGCAGGAAGGGGCCCTTGTCCAGCCCGCCGAGAAACATGGCTTCATCGACCGTGATGTTCCAGTGCATCAGGGTACGGATGGCGCGTTCGTGCGCCGGGGCGCTGCGCGCGGTGACCAGCGCGGTGCGCAGGCGCATGGGGGTGGAACCATCGGAGCTGGCGCGCTGCAGGCGGTGCAGGGCTTCGAGCAGGGGTTTGAACGGGCCGGGCGGCAGCGGCAGCGCGGCCTTGCTGGCCTCGTGTTGCTGAAAGGCGGGCAGACCTTCGTTCTGGAACACGCGCTCGGCCTCGTCGGAGAACAGCACCGCATCTCCATCGAAGGCGATGCGAACCTCTTCGGGATGGGCTTCGGACGCATGCGCCGAGTGCGGGTAGACCTGGGCCGCGGGATAACCGGCATGCAAGGCGGCGCGCACATCGTCGGGCTCGGCCGAGAGGAATAGATTGGCCTGCAGCGCATGCAGGTATTGATAGGGCGCGCGCCCACGGGTGAACACACCGCGCTCGATGGGCGTGCCATGGTGCTTGGCGGAATGAAACACGCGCAGCCCGGATACCGGATCATTGCGCGACAGCAGCACCACTTCCACCCGGTCGCGCTGGGCGTCGCTGGTGTTGAAGGTCAGCAGCTTGCGCACCAGCTGGAATGCCACGCCAGGGTGCGCGGGCCGCTCCAGCCGGTCGAGCTGCAGCCGCATATAGGCGGCGTCGTCGGCCTGCTCGAACACGCGGTTTTCTTCCTCGAAATCAAACAGGGCGCGCGAGGAAATCGCCACCACCAGACGTTCGTTGAGATCTGCGGGCATGCGGATTTATTTGACGAGGTTGTTCATCTGGATGATGGGCATCATCACCGCGAGCACGATGAGCAGCACCATCCCGCCCATCACCAGGATGAGCAGCGGCTCCAGAATGGTGGTCAGGGCCATGGCGCGACGCTGCACTTCCTGCGCGTGCTGCACGGCGGCACGGTCGAGCATTTGCGGCAGGGTGCCGGTCTGCTCGCCCAGCCGGATGAAGGTGATGAGCACCGGCGGAAAGCGTTTGTGCAATGCAAGCGACTGCGCCAGCGAAGCGCCTTCGCGCACCAGGGCGATGGCCTCTTCGGCGTCCGCCTTGAGCAGGGTGTTGCTCAAGGTGTCTGCCGCGGCCTGCAGTGCCCGCAGGATGGGCACGCCTGCCGCGCCGAGAATCGCCAGGGTGCTGGCAAAGCGTGCGGTATTCAAGCCGCGCACCAGCCGCCCGAACAGCGGGCTGCGCAGGACAAACCCATCGAACGCCAGTCGCGGCCCCGGCAGCTTCATGGCCTGGGCGAATGCGACGGCGCCAATCACCAGAACCGCGAGCAGCAGCCAGCCCCAGGCGCGCATGAAGTCAGACACGGCGATCAGGCCCACGGTCAGCATCGGCAGTTTTTGATGCGCCCCCTGGAACACGCCAACCACCTGGGGCACGACATAGGTCAGCAGCATCACCACCACGGTGACGGCCACCAGCACGACGATGGCGGGGTAGGCGAAGGCCTGCACCATTTTGCCGCGCAGGGCCTGACGGTCTTCGAGGTAATCGGCCAGACGCTCCATCACCAGGCCGAGATCGCCGCTGTCTTCGCCGGCATTCACCAGCGCGCGGTAGATGGGAGCGAATTCGCGCGGGTACTGCCCCAGCGCGGCCCCCAGGCTGTGCCCGGCAGACACTTCGCTCTTGAGTTTGGACAGGAGGTTGCCGACCTCGGCACTGTCGGCGTCATCCGCCAGTGCGGCCAGCGCCTTTTCCACCGGCAAGCCGGAGACCAGCAGCCCCGCGAGCTGACGGGTGAACAGGGTGCGTTCCTGGTTGTTGAACACGCGGCGGGAAAACCGGCCTTTGCTGGCCTGCGCGGCCTCCTCAAAAATGCCTTCGACCTGCAGCGGGATGAGGCCGCGGCTGCGCAGCAGGGTGCGCGCGCCGCGGGCGCTCTCGGCTTCGAGCACGCCGGATTGTTCGGCACCGGCAGCGTCAAGGGCGGTGAAGCGGTAGGCGGACATGGCGCGAAGGAGTCAAGCGGTCAGTAGGGGCGGGCGCGTGGCTCAGTCGCGCGTGACGCGCAGCAGCTCAGCGAGGCTGGTGATGCCGCTGTCGATGTAGCGTTGGCCGTCCTGACGCATATTGCGCATGCCCGCAGACTGCGCGAGGCGGCGCAGTTCGGCCTCTGCGGCGCGGGCATGGATGGCGCCGCGCAAGGTGTCGTCGACCGCGAACAGTTCGAACACCCCGGTGCGGCCGCTGTATCCGGTGTGATTGCATGCGGGGCAGCCCACCGCCTCGAAGCCCTGGCCGTCCAGCGCGGGCACTTTGCAGACCGGGCAGAGCTGGCGCACCAGGCGTTGCGCCAAGGCGCCGAGCAGCGAGGAGGCGAGCAGGAAGGGCTCGACGCCCATGTCGGTGAGGCGGGTGACGGCGGAAACGGAATCGTTGGTGTGCAGGGTGGCCAGCACGAGGTGGCCGGTAAGCGAGGCCTGGATGGCGATCTGCGCGGTTTCAAAATCGCGGATTTCCCCGATCATCACCACATCGGGGTCTTGCCGCAGGATGGCGCGCAGCGCGCGGGCGAAGGTGAGGTCGATGCGCGCATTGACCTGCGTCTGGCCGATGCCGGGCAGGTCGTACTCGATGGGGTCTTCCACCGTCATGATGCTGGTGGTGCTGGCGTCGAGCCGACTCAGCGCGGAGTAGAGCGTGGTGGTTTTGCCGCTGCCGGTCGGCCCAGTCACCAGAAGAATGCCGTGCGGCGCACGAATGAGGGCATCGAAACGGTCGAGCATGCCGGGCGCCATGCCCACGGCGCGCAGATTGAGCCGCGCGGCCGATTTGTCGAGCAGGCGCAGCACGGCGCGTTCGCCATGCGCGCAAGGCAGGCTGGAGACGCGCACGTCCAGCGTGCGGCCCCCGATGCGCAGTGCGATGCGGCCATCCTGCGGCAGACGCTTTTCGGCGATGTCGAGCTGCGACAGGATTTTGATGCGCGAAATCAGCGCCCCGTGCAAAGCCTTGTTCGGCCGCACCACTTCGCGCAGCGTGCCGTCCACGCGGAACCGCACAACCGAGGAGGTTTCGTAGGGCTCGATGTGGATGTCGGATGCGCCCTCTCGCGCGGCCTGGGTGAACAACACGTTGAGCATGCGGATGATGGGCGCGTCATCGGCGGCTTCGAGCAGGTCTTCGACGGCCGGAATGTCCTGCATGAGCCGCCCGAGATCGACATCGCCCTCGACCTCGCTGATGACTGCGGCGGCGCTGCCATCTCGCGCGGCATACGCCGCGCCGATGCGGGCCTGCAGGTCGTCGACCGTGGTGCGATGCACGGCGCGCAGCACATGCTGGCGCTGCACTTCAACCAGCGCGGCGGGCCGCGTGGCCTCGCACATCCAGAGTTCGACGCCCTGGCCGTCGTCCTCGGCAAGCACCGCCTGATCGCGGCAGAAGGTATAGGGCAGCGGGTGACGCGCGGACATGGGCGGTTTCGCTGTTCAGCGCTGCGGCGTGAGGGTGACGCGCACGCGGTTGCCCTGCACGTCGGTGGCATATCGGGTGGTCTGGCCCAGATTGAAAATGACCCGGGTCTTGCCCTGTCCATCGAGCACGCTGGCGGACTGAAGCGGCCCGAGCTGGAAGCTCTGACTCTTGCTGCTGAGCTGCGAGTGCGCCCCCGGAAAATCGAGCACTAGACGGATGGGATCGCTCATGGTGAACGCAGTGGGGGGCGCAGCCAGGGCTTGTGTGAAGTCGAGATCGACCACGGTGGCGTCCGCCTTTTGATGCGCCTGCAGGCTGTGCAGGGCGTTCGCGCCGGTTGTTGCGGCGGGGGTCATGGCAATCGTCGGGGTCGGCACCGCTGCGTTGCTGGCGCTGCCGACGGGCACATCGCTTGGCTCGTCGTCGATACGCGGCATGACCGGACCGGGCAGATCGGGCATACCGAGCTGCGATGGCAGTTGCGCATCGTTTTGCATGCCGCGCATGGAGTCATAGCGCTTCTGACTCAGGGCATTGCCCTGGGCCTCGGTACGCACGACGATGGGCCGCAGAAACACCATCAGATCGGTCTTGGTTGCCGTGCGCGAGTTGGAGCGGAACAGCGCGCCCAACCCGGGAATGTCGCCCAGCCCCGGAATCTTGCTGTTGTTTGAGCTGACGTTGTCCTGCATCAGACCGCCGAGCACGATGGTCTGCCCGTCATTGACCAGCACAGCGGTCTGGATGGAGCGCTTGTTGGTGATGATGCCCGCCGCATTGGTGGCGCTGGAGATGCTCGACACTTCCTGATAGACGTCCATCTTGATGGCGCCGCCCGCGGTGATCTGCGGGCGTACCTTGAGCGTCAGGCCCACGTCCTTGCGCTCGATGGTCTGGAACGGCGTGACCGTGGCGCTTGAGCCGGTCTGCGCGTACTGGCCGGTGATGAAGGGTACGTTCTGGCCCACCACGATCTTGGCTTCCTCGTTGTCCAGGGTCATCAGATTCGGCGCGGACAGAATGTTGGCTCCGTCCTGGGTCTGCAGGAAGTTGGCCAGCAAGCCCAGCGTGGCCAGCCCTGCAACGTTATGCAGCAGCCCGATGTTCAAACCATTGGGAATGGCCAGACTTCCGCTGGCGATCGCGGTTCCCGCAGCCGTTCCACCGCCAGAGATGGCCGCCTGCAGGTTGATGATGTTGGAGCCGCCGGTGCCGTAATTGCTGCCGCCATAGATGGCGTTGTTATTCCCCGCACTGCCTGCAATGGCCTGCCACTGAATGCCCAGTTGCGCGGCCTTGTTGGCGTCCACCTCGGCAATCAGCGCCTCCACATACACCTGCGCACGGCGCACGTCGAGCCGCTCGATGACCCGGCGCAGCTGCATATAGACCGGCTGCGGCGCGTTGATGATGAGGGCGTTGAGCGCGTTGTCGGCGTAGACCGTGCCCCCCTGCGGGAGGCTGACGGTGGTGTCGCCCCCCGTTGCGGCGAACTCGGGCGCCTGGCCCAGCCCCGGGCTGGTGGCACCCGACGCGCCTGAGGTGGACGCCGACGGATTGTTGCCTCCCATGGACTGCGATCCGGCCTGCGTCTTGCTCTGCGACGTACCCCCCACGGAACTGCCGCCTTGCGCCGCCAGCACGCCGCGCAAGGTGCGCGCCAGGTCGGCGGCGTTTGCGTTGCGCAGGTACACGACGTGAATATTGTCCTGGTCGTTTTGCGGGCGGTCGAGGCGGCGGATCATCTGCTCGATTTCCGCCAGTTGCGCGCCGTTGGTCGCCCGCACGATCAGGGAATTGCTCGCGGTTTCCGGCAGGATGACCGCGCGCATCGCTCCACTGCTGGCAACTGCCGTCTGCACGCCGGGAGTGCCCGGTCCGCCAGAAGTGACCGTCTGCATATCGATCAGTTTTTGCAGCGTGGGGGCCAGATCGCTGGCGACGGCATAGGTCAGCGGCACCACGGTGACCTCGGTGCCGGTGGGGACGTCGAGCGCGGCAATGATGCGGGCGATGCGCTTGAGGTTATCGGCGTAATCGGTCACGACCAGCGCATTGCCGGAGGGGCTGACGTTGATGGTGTTGTTCGGCGAAATCAGTGGCCGCAGGACCGGCAGCAAACTGCTGGCCGAGGCGTTGCGCAACTGGAAAATCTGCGTCACCACCTGATCGCCACGCCCCGGAATATGGGAAGGCGCCAGGCCAACGCCGACCGGGCCGCTTTGCAGCTTGGCATCGGCTTCGGGCACCACCTGATATACGCCGTCGTGCTCCACAACAGCGAACCCCGCCAGCCGTAACTGGGTGAGCAGCGCCTGGAAGACTTTTTGCGGCGCAACGGGCTTCTCAAACTGGATGGTGACCTGTCCCTTGACCCGCGGGTCCACAATGAAATTGCGTCCGGTCGCCGCCGCAACCGCCTGCACCGCGCTGGCAATATCGGCGTTCACCAGGTTGATGGTGAGGTCGCCATTGGCACTGCGCGTGGCGCCACCCGCCGTTCCCGACGGCGCCGGTCCCGGCGCTTGCGCCAAGACAGGCTGCAACACCAGCAGCGGCACGAGCAACAGCGCCAGCAGGCGGGTCAAGCCACGGGAGCGCCCACCGGGCCGACTCGCCGACCCGCCTGTGGCGAGGGTCAAGGATGCCCCGGGCGGCCCGGCGTTTCCTTGAACGCGCTGACTGGGTTTCATGTGACGATGCATCGCGGCGTTCCTTGAATTTTGTGGTGTTCCGGCTCAGGCGGTGCGCTGCCGCCCGTCAAATGGAGATCCGGGTATGGTCGCCCTCTGGGCGTCCGAGCAAAGACAGCAGATTGGCCATGGCCGCTTCGTTGCCCGGCGCGGCGCGGCCTGTGCCGAGAAATTGCAACGCCTGCCCATTCCAGACTCCCTTGCCCTGCAACAGCAAGGGCCCTTTGTCGCTGCGCAGATCGACTTGCGCATCGGCGCCCTGCCCCGTGATGGTGAGCGTGTAACTGCCGATGGGAGCGACCACGCTCAGACGTGAAGCCACATCCGGCAGATCGATTTGAACCTGCCCGCCAAGCCGCATGCGCCCTGCAACCGATTCTAGGTGCAGGCCACGCAATGTGAACTGCGCCTGTCCCCGCAGCGCAACGGTGTTCCAGGGGGTGCCCAGGCCGCTCAGCACAGACAGCGGCAAGGCGCCCTGCCAGGGCGCGTCGGGGCCGTCGCCCGCGGGTCGCAAGGCCACACTGGTTTGCGACCAGCCCAGCCGGGTGTCCACCTGCAAGGACTGCGCGGACACGGCGGGCCAGTCGATTCGGGTCAGCAGGTGTCCGCGCCACAAATTGCGCAAGCTCACCGTCCAGTGCATCACACCCGGCAGCACCGTGGCGCCCCGACTGCCCGCCCCGCCTTCGAGCACCAGCAAGGCCGAACCATCGCGCCAGGTGCCCTGCGCCTGCGCCAGCAGCACACGCTGGCCGCTGGCCGTCCACACAGCGGCGCTCAGCCAGCTCGCTGGCGATTGCCACAGCAGCGCCCACAACACGCCCAGAAGCGCGGCCAGCCACAACCAGCGGCGGCTCGACACGCGCCTGCGCTTGTCCGGCTTGCGTGACGACCCGCGCGAGCGTGACGACGACGTTCCCCCCGACCGTTTGCCCGATGAGCGGCCGTCCCGTGCCGATCCTGGAGTCTGTGCGCTGGCCATTCATCCGCCACCCGCGCCTTGGCGCGACAGGTGCACCGTGCCATTGAGCAAACCCTCCGCACCACGCTTGAGATCGGCGCTGTCCACCTGGGCCGACCAGTCGCGGCGCGCCGTCTGCGCCAGTGCCGCCAGGCTGGCCGGACGCAGCGCGGTGAGCTGCAGGGTGACCTCGCCCGGCAAAACCTGCGCCTCCACCTTGGCTTTTGGATCCACGCGTTTGAACCAGGCCAGGATGGTGGGCTGCAACTCGCCGCTGAACGCGGGCGCAGCGGGCGCGTTGCGCAGCGCGGCGATTTGCTGTGCGTCCTGCTGCAAGGCCTGCAATTGCTGTTGCAGACTGACAATGCGTTGCGGCGCGGTTTGCAAGGTGCGCCAGGCGGGACGGATGGCCAGCATCCACAGCAAAGCGCCCGCGACTGCCACCGTCGCTACGGCGGTCAGCACGCGTTCGCGCGGCGACATCGATGTCCAGCGCTGGCGGCTGAAGGCCACGGCCTGCGGGAGGCCGCGATACCAGAGCGCAGCAAGCGATGCCACCCGTCCGTTGGCGCTCATGGTGCGGCTCCGCTGACGCTCAGCACATCGCCCTGGGCCACGCAGGCCAGCCCCGCCGGGGTGCAGCGTGCGGCGGCCTGGGCCGCGGCATCGCCCGGCAGAGTGATCTGCAATTGCCCCGGGCTGAACGTCAGCACCGATGGGGTGGTGCCTGCGGGCACCACCACGCTGGCGCGGCCCATCAGCACATCGAGGTCGCCGTCGCCTGGACGGCCTGTGCGCAGGCGGGCATCGTTGAGCGCGCGCTGCACCTGCAGCCGGGCGTCGAGAATGGCGGGCACGCCGGGCAGCGCCTCGGCGGCGGTGGTGTCGAGCTTTTGGCGCAACTGATTTTCCTGGTGCGAGAGCTTGAAGGCCGCGGCATTCATGCCAACCAACTGCACCACGACGAGCAATCCGAGCAACATGCCCACGCGCCGCCAGGCGGGCGTGGCAAGTTGCTCCATCACCCCGCTCCAGCCGCGCGAAAACGCGTGCTTGGGCGCGAGGTCGAATTGCCGCAAATTCCAGGGTGACTGCGCGGCCCGTGCCATCCAGCCGGCGTCGTTGAGTGTGGCCGGCGTGAGTTCTGGCGGCAGGTCGAGCCAGCTCAGTTGCGGCTGCGCCTGATCCTGCACCCAAAGATGTTCCGGGGTGACGGGCAAGGGCAGGGCCTGCGGCGCGGCCGCATCTGCCGCCAGAATGAGCGGCAGCCAGGCGGCCTCGCCCTGCAGGTCGCGCCACAACAGGCGCGGCCCTTGATCGGAGGTTTGCAGCAGCGCGTCGCCCGGCGCGAGCAAGGCGGCTTCGGGCACGATCTGTTGCGGCTCCTGGCCGGCCTGGGTGAGGTCGGCGATCGCTTGCTGCAAGGCTTCCTTTTGCACCGCGCAGGCCAGGGTCGTGGCGCCGTCTTCGCTTTGCGGCCCGACGGCCAGATGCAGCGCTCCCGCGTCCTGCAGCAGCCGGTCTTCGAGCGCACCAGACAAGGCGGCTTGCAGACGGCCTGCGGGCATGACCGGAAGTGTCACGGCCAGGACCGAGGCGTCCAGCGCATCGACCACCACCACCACCCGCCTACCGCGCGGCAGAAGCGCAACCTGTTCGCGCCCTTTGGACTGCAACTTGCCGTCTGCGCTGAGCAGCACATACTCCAGCGCCGGCAGCGGGTGCGCGGTCGCGAGTGGCGGCAGTTGAAGAACCAGGGTTTGCATGGTGACGCCGATTGTAGAGAGGCTTTGTTGCAGTAAAGGTACAGGAAAAACGCCATGTTGCAGCAGGTTCTTGAAACACGTTCTGCAAGCAGAATCAGTTTGCGCCCTGCGCGCCTTCCGGCACAGCCGCCAACCAGGGGGGCACACGCTGAATGCGCACCACCTGCGAGAACATGCCCGCACGTTGAATCAGCGCGCGCTCGGCGTATTCCAGCTTGTCGATGCGCACGCGGGCGATGGCGTCGAAATAGCCGGTCGCCACGCTGACGAGTTGCGGATTGACGGTCGCGCCTTGCGGCAGCAGGGTGGAAATATCGCCCAGATTGCGAAAGTAGGCCCGTTTGCGCGCCTCGACCAAGGCCTGCGCGGCGTCTGCATCGACCCCCAGCACGGCAGCCAGCACCAGCGGGCCGGCGGTATTGGCGTTGACCGGGGTGGCCTGCGGCAGCAGGGTGCCTTCCGGCGCCAGTTTGGGCAACGCCTGCGCGACGCTCGACCCCAGGCGCACCAGGTCTTGTAATTGCTGCATCGGAAGTGGCGAATTTGCAACATTATTCTGCGCAGCGGGACGGAACGGACTGCTCGCGGCAATGCCGTTGGCGATGTCTGCGGCCACGCTGGACGGCAACTGCAACGCGGCGCACAAGCGCTGAAAGGCCAGCAGCGCCTGCGGATCGACCGAGCCGGCGGGTGCCAGATCGCGCAGGTTGAAGCGGCTCTGGGCATCGACGATGCGGCCTTCGAGCCAGGCGTCCGGCAGCGCGGCGCTGTCCTGGCCGCGCGCGGCGAGAAAGGTGGACAGCCGCGCTTCAGCCAAGGGAACCGACCAGGGTTCGCCGAGGTAGTCGGCCGTGGAAGTGCGCGCGTCTTCGCGCAGGATCAGCCGCGCCCAGTCGATCGAGCCGCGCAAAATCCAGCGCGCCTGCGTCTGCTCGCGCGCGGTCTGCTCGCGGGCGATGGCGCTCCACTGACTCCAGAACATGCCAGACACCATGACCGCCGCCAATGCGGCGATCAGCATGGCGGTAATCAGGGCCGCACCGCCTTGCCGAACAGTGGCGCGCGTCATTCGTGATCGTCCAGCAAAAAATCACGTTGCAATTCGCCGGCAAACGGCCTGTCGGCAAACTGCAGCCGCACCCGCACGGCGGCCGGAGTCATGGCACTGGATGCCAAGGTGATCGCCGTGGCCGCCGCGCTGGCCGCCGTCGCGGGCGTGGCGCTGGCGGTCGCCGGGGCATTCGCCGCCGTACCCGGATTGACCCAGGCGCCAGACTGTTGCAGCAGCCCGATACCGGCGTAGCGGTAAAACTGAATTTGCATCGTGGTCACACCGGGCAGGATGGTCAACAGCGGAGCGACCGGATTCTGCAGCGCGGCCTGCAGGGTTGCGCGGCTTTCGGTCGGCGCGCTGGCACTGCGCTTGAGCGCCCCGTCCTGCACCGTCCAGCGCACCACCTGCAGTTCCCCGGCGTTCGGTGGCAATCCGACATCCGCGCTGACGTCGGTGCGGACATCGCCACCCAACGGCTGCGCCGGGCGGCGCACGATGAACAGCCCGCCGCCGAGCAGGCTGACCGCTGGCAGACCCGCGCCTTCCGAGGTGGCGTGACGCAGATCGTCGCCGAGTTGCTGCATGCCGTCGGCCAGACGCGAACTGGCGGTGAACGCACTGCTGGCATCGTCGCGGCTGCGCGCCACGGCGTCCAGCCCGCGCCAGCCCAGCGCCGCCACCACAGCCAGGATGGTGACCGCCACCAGCAGCTCGATCAGGGTGAAGCCGGACGCACCGGCCTGGCGCGCCATTCAGAGATTCCCGATGATGGTGACCACCTGCCAGGCGCTCCAGCCACTCGCGTCGAGCACATTGACCTGCACGCGGCGGAAGTTGGGATTGGGCGTGGGCATCACATCGACCGCCACGGTGAACGGCACATTCGCCTGCGTGCAGGCGCTGGTGCTCTGTCCAACCGAGAGAAAGGTCTTGCTCAGGCGCTGATCGACCAGATAGTTCTGCGCACATTGCTCGGCCAGCACCGTCTGCCGGTAGCGCTGCGCGTTGTCACTCACATTGCCAGCCGCGCGCATGGCCGCGAGCAGGGCGATCGCCACCACCGCCAGCGCGACGAGAACTTCCAGCAAGGTGAAACCGCGGGATGGTGCCCCCACGCTTGCCGCTGGCGCGGCGGCGCTGCCCCCCAAGGGGGCTGGCCCCGCCTTGGG
>JAFGXB010000075.1 GCA_016936875.1 Burkholderiaceae bacterium
CGCGCTGGATTGCAGCGACAACTTCGCCACACGTCACGCGCTCAACCGTGCCTGTGTGGCGCACGGTGTGCCGCTGGTCAGCGGCGCGGCCATCCGTCTTTCAGGCCAGGTCAGCGTGTTCGACACGCGCGCCGATGCGCAAGGACAGCGCGGCCCGTGCTACGCCTGCCTGTTTGCGCAAGACGCTCCGGTGGAAGAAGTGCGCTGCGCCACCATGGGTGTGCTCGCACCGCTGGTTGGCCTGGTCGGAAGTTTGCAGGCCGCCGAGGCGCTGAAAATTCTCGCCAGAACGGGAACCACGCTACGCGGCCGCCTGCTGCTGATCGACCTGCTGGACACTGAGTTTCAAACCATCACTCTAAAGCGCAACCCACAGTGCCCGGTATGCGGTGATGCCGCGCTGCGCTAAGCGCAACCTCCGCGGCCCGAAACGGGGTGCCCCTCAAAACCCAGGCGCCAGTGCGGCCCGCAGATGTTCCACCAGAAGCTGCACCGCACGCGGCGTGGTCGAAGACCAGGGACGGATGGCATAGATCGCCTCGCCAAAAAAACCGACCGCCCGCCAGTCCGGCAACACGACGCGCAAGGGCGAGTGGCGCCCGCCGACATCCAGGCTGAAATCTGGCGCCAGCGCAATCCCCAGTCCTGCACGCGCCGCTTCGCGCAGCACTTCGCTGGTGTTGGCGCGAAGCGGCCCCTGTACCGCAACACGCTCGCGTTGTGGTTCAGCGCCCTGTTCGCCCGCCCGCTCGAACATCCACACGGCAGCACCGGGCCGCAGATAGGTCAGGCAGTCGTGCTGGGCAAGCGCCGCCGGATGCTGCGGAACGCCACGCCGACGCAGATAGGCCGCACTGGCCACCAGAAGCGCCCGGGTATCGCACAGCTTCCAGGCGACATGACTGTCGGGCGGGGCGGCGATGTGGCGGACCGCGAGATCAAAGCCTTCCTGCGGCAGATTCGTCAAACGGTCGGACAGCTCCAGCTCCACCTGAATCTCGGGAAACTTGCGCAAAAAACGCAGCAAGTGGGGTGCCACATGCTGCCTCCCAAGCGCCACCGGCGCTGTCACGCGCACCAGGCCGCGGGGCTTGGCTGCCAGATCATGCACAGCCGCCACACTGTGCGCGATGTGCGCGAACGACGGTGCCGTGTCATCCACCAGCCTTTTCCCGGCTTCGGTAAGACGCAGGGTGCGCGTGGTGCGCCGCACCAGGGGCACGCCAATGCGGCGCTCTAGCGCGGCGAGTTGGTGGCTGACCGCCGCCTTGGACACCCCAAGCCGCTGCGCCGCCGCGGTGAGGCTGCCGTGCGCGGCAATGGTGCCGAGCCAATGCACCTGCTGCCAGAGCGCGCTCCCAGAGCTGTCGCTGTGCGTCAGCCCCCCGGAGGGGGTGAGAAGCACCTGGGGCGGCACGGTGGGCTTCTCATCAGAGTCATCACGCGGCGGGTTTGCAGTGCTCATCATGGGTAGAACGATTGTTCTGTTTTCTAAACAATGTTGTCAGTTTAAGGCGCTATGCAAACGCGCAGGCGCGGCCTAGACTTTTCCATCGACTTTCATTCATGCGGAGTTCACCATGGGCGCCCCCCTTGCCTTCACTGCCACGGCTGACGCGGCACATTTCATCAACGGCCATGCCGTTACGGACGCAGACGCACGCAAGCAGCCGGTGTTCAACCCGGCCACGGGCGCGGTGTCTCGCCAGGTCGAGTTGGCGGATGCAGTGCGGGTGAACGCCGCCGTCGCCGCAGCGCAAGCCGCCTTTCCGAAGTGGGCCGACACCCCGCCGCTGCGCCGCGCCCGCGTGCTGTTCAAGTTCCTGGATCTGATGAACCAGCACCGCGACACCCTCGCCGCGATGATCACCGCCGAACACGGCAAGGTGTTCACCGACGCGCAGGGCGAAGTCACCCGTGGCATCGAGATCGTCGAATTCGCCTGCGGCATTCCGCAATTGCTCAAGGGCGACTACACCGAGCAGGTGTCCACCGCCATCGACAACTGGACGCTGCGCCAGCCGCTGGGCGTGGTGGCCGGGGTCACGCCGTTCAACTTCCCCTGCATGGTGCCGCTGTGGATGTTTCCGGTGGCCATTGCCGCCGGCAATACCTTCGTGCTCAAGCCCAGCCCGCTCGACCCTTCCCCCAGCCTGTTCATGGCCGATCTGCTCAAGCAGGCCGGGCTGCCTGATGGCGTGTTCAACGTGGTGCAGGGCGACAAAGTGGCGGTGGACGCGCTGCTGGAGCACCCGGACGTGCGCGCCATCAGCTTTGTCGGCTCCACCCCGGTGGCGCACCACATTGCGCAAGAGGCGGCGCGGCATGGCAAGCGGGTGCAGGCGCTGGGCGGGGCGAAGAACCATATGGTGGTCATGCCCGACGCCGATCTCGACCAGGTGGTCGACGCGCTGATGGGCAGCGCCTTCGGCTCGGCCGGCGAGCGCTGCATGGCCATTTCGGTGGGCGTGCTGGTGGGCGACGTGGCCGAGCGCATCATGCCCCGGCTGATCGAGCGCACCCAAGCGCTGAAAGTGAAGAACGGCATGGAACTCGACGCCGAGATGGGCCCCATCGTCACCGCAGCCGCACGCGAACGCATCACCGGCATGATCGACTCCGGCGTGCAGCAAGGCGCGCGGCTGCTGGTCGATGGCCGCGCGCAAACCGTTGTCGGCCATGACGGCGGTTTCTGGCTCGGCGGCACTTTGTTCGACCACGTGACTCCCGCCATGCGCATCTACCAGGAAGAGATTTTCGGCCCGGTGCTGAGCTGCGTGCGCGTGCCCGACTTCAGCGCCGCGCTCAATCTGGTGAACGCCCACGCCTACGGCAACGGCGTGGCCTGTTTCACCCGCGACGGCCACATCGCCCGCGAATTCTCCCGCCGCGTGCAAGTGGGCATGGTGGGCATCAACGTGCCCATTCCAGTGCCCATGGC
>JAFGXB010000076.1 GCA_016936875.1 Burkholderiaceae bacterium
CGAACTGGCGCTGGCCCAATATGCCGATCAGGTGGGCATGAACGTCAGCGCCGACACCGTCGACCGGGCGGTGGCGCAGGTGGCGGCCAACAACAAGCTGACCGTGGCCGCGCTGCGACAGGAAATCGAGCGGGAGGGCATGAGCTGGACGACCTACCGCGATCAGCTCCAGCGCGAAATTCTCATCAGCCGCCTGCGCGAACGCACCATGGCGCAGCTGCCCCCCATTACCGAGAGCCAGATCGACGAATTCCTCGCCAAGCAGGATGCCGCCGCCTCCAGCCCGCAGGCGCAATACGACATCGCCCAGATTTTCCTGCCCGTCGCGCAGAACGCGAGCGCCCAACAAGTGGCTGCGGTCAAGGAAAAGATGGACGCCATTGCCGCCCAGATCAAGGCGGGTGCCAACTTTGCCCAACTCGCCATGCAGGACTCACAGGGTGAGGGCGCAAAAAAAGGCGGCGATCTGGGCATGCGCCCGGCCAGCCGCCTGCCCACACTGTTCGTTGACACCGTGCGCAACCTCCAGCCCGGAGAGATCAGCCCCGTCATCCGCAGCGCTGCCGGATTCCACATCCTCAAGCTGCTGAATGCGAGCGGCGAGGGCGCCGCGCCCACCACCGCGATGCAGAGCGATGTGCGTGAAATCGTACTGCGCGCCTCAACCGACGCCGAGCGAACCCGCGCCAGGTCCGAACTCGACGCCATCGCGCAGGCGGTGCAGAGCGGCAAAGTGAAGTTCGGCCAAAAGGCCCGCGAACTGTCGCAAAACCCGGCAACGGCAGCGAAAGGCGGCGATTTGGGCTGGGTCTTGCCAGGCCAGCTCGACCCTGTGCTCGACGCCGCGCTGGAACGCCTCAACCCCGGCGATGTGTCCGCGCCCGTGGTGATGGGCAACAAAATCGTGCTGCTGCAACTCGTTGATCGCGCCGTGCGACCGCTGGAAGCATCGCAAAAGCGCGCGCTGGCCAAAGAGGTGCTGCAACGCCAGAAGGCCGCGCAGGATTTCGATGAGCTGGTGCGCGACGTGCGCGCCCGCACCTATGTCCACATCCCCGAGAATGACTGAGCGTCGCGCGCCACGTCCGCGCGGCGCGGCGCAGACCTCGCACATCGCCCGCAAACGGTTCGGGCAGCATTTTCTGATCGATCAGCAGATCATTCACGGCATCGTCGATTGCATCAACCCGCAGCCGGGCGAGCGGCTGGTGGAAATTGGGCCCGGATTGGGCGCATTGACACTGGCGCTGCTGCAACGCATTCCGCGCCTGGCTGCGGTGGAAATTGACCGCGATCTGGCCGCGCGCTGGCGCAAGCAGGCGCCCGACTCGGTGGAATTGATCGAGGCCGACGCGCTGAATTTCGATTTTTCCAGCCTGGGCGGCGCGCTGCGCATTGTCGGTAATCTGCCTTACAACATTTCCACCCCGCTGCTTTTTCACCTCATGAACGTCGCCGCTCAGGTGCGCGATCAGCACTTCATGCTGCAAAAGGAAGTGATCGACCGCATGGTGGCAGCGCCTGGCGGGCGCGACTTCGGGCGACTGTCGGTCATGCTGCAGTGGCGTTACCGCATGGACAATCTGCTCGACGTTCCCCCGGAAGCCTTTGACCCGCCCCCCAAGGTGAATTCCGCCGTCGTCCGCATGGTGCCGCTGCCTGTGGAGGCGCTTCCCGCCATCGACCGCGGCGTGTTGTCTGCGCTGGTGACGGCCGCGTTCTCGCAGCGCCGCAAACTGCTGCGGCACAGTCTGGGGCCCTGGTTGGAGCTTCAGGGCTTTGGCGGCCCGTTCGATCTGCAACGCCGCGCCGAGGAAGTCAGCACGGCGGAATACGTCGCGCTAGCGCAATCGCTGCCAAAACGGGCTTAAAAGGCGGCTTCAACCCGGATTTCACCCCGATCCAAATGAAAATGGCGCAAGAACAAACGCCTTGCGCCATTTTTCATTCCAGGAATAACGCCATCAAACCACCAATTGCGCCCAAGCTCCCTCCCAGGGGGTGCAAACCTTGACGGCCTTGACTCTGGGTTCCGGTACCGCTTCGCCCCGCATCTCCTCCCGGCCAGGAGTGCGGGTTACAGAAAAGAATAGAAGACCCTGAAGGCCACGCCGTGCTCCGCCCAGAAATCGGCGGCGTCGCGGAACACATCGAGCAGCGTTTCGCGCGCCTCCTTGTCAAACCGCTGCGTGGCGGGCAACTGTTCGAGCACGACTACGAGACCTGGCTGCGGCCCACTGCCATGCACCACGTCGGTCAGACAGTCGTGCAGGGCATCGAGGTTTTTTCCAAAATGCTTCGGAAACTGGAAGCTGCGGGCAATGGTCTCAAGCACTTCCTGCTTGGTGGTCGCCTCGGCGAGATTGGCGTAGAGAAAATGCTGTCCGGTTGTCTCGGCAGCATCTTGCAGCTGCGCAACACGGTAAGCCCGGATCGACTGCACGATATTCGGCCGCACTGACTTGAGCAGCACGGCGGGATCGGCATCATTTTGCGATGCGTCGGAAACTGGCATAGTGATCATGGGTGTAGTAACAAACTTCCGGATGGTGCCTGGCCCCGCCGCAAACAATGCGGCGCGCCCCCCGGTTGTGGGCGCCTGGGGTTGGAACGGTGTATTCACGATAAAAACCACGGCGTTTGGAGGGCAAAATCCGCTCATAGTTTCCAAAGACGGTGCCGTCTTTGTATCCCTCGAACGGGCCGCCCTGATCGATGCGCCGCAACAGATCGCGCGCCTGCACGGGCAGGTCGGCAACGGCAACAACAGGAATCGCGTTGGATGCGGCAGACTGGCTTGGCACTTCCCGGGCCTGCGCCGGGGAAAATGCACAGACTCCGCCGGGGACGACAAACGGCAGAGCGGCCAGCAGGAGCCCGGTCAGGAGCAGGGAGCGCAGCGTGGAACGAATGCACCAGCGATTCATGCTGCAGCGCGCATTTGTGCGCGATTAAAAGCAGTTAGACGCAAAAGCGTGAAAAATACGAGCAATCTGCTGGCGGCAGGTCAAAAAACCATTTGCCATGGGCTCATATCAGTAAAGACCCGATCGTAGCGAAATTGCCACGGAAACACAAGGATTCGCCCATTTTTCAGGCAGGTTTTACGGTCTGTCATCGGGTTTGAACCGCCGACCGGGCCGAAACCCGCGCCCGCCAGTTCCGGGCGCGGGACGGTCTGGACTTCAGAGATTCGCTTCGGCCACTGTGAGCGCGGTCATATTGACAATGCGGCGCACGGTGCTCGACGCCGTGAGGATGTGCACCGGCTTGGCCGCACCCAGCAGAATGGGGCCGATGGCGATGTTGTTGCCCGCCGTGGCCTTGAGCAGGTTGTAGGAAATATTGGCCGCGTCCAGATCGGGAAAAACCAGCAGATTGGCTTCGCCGCTCAACGCGGAATCGGCCATGAGGGTGGCACGCAAAGCCGGATCGACCGCGGTGTCGCCCTGCATTTCTCCATCAACTTCCAGATCGGGCTCGCGCACGCGCAGCATGGCAAGGACTTCGCGCATTTTCACTGCGCTGGGTGCCGAGGAGGAGCCAAAGTTGGAATGCGACAGCAAAGCGACCTTGGGCACGATGCCAAAACGCCGCAGTTCCTGCGAGGCCATGCAGGTGATTTCGGCAATTTCAGCGGCGCTGGGATCGATGTTGACGTGGGTATCGACCAGCGCCACCTGCCGCCCGGGAAGCACCAGCACATTCATCGCCGCATAAACATTGGCACCGGGGCGCCGACCAATGACTTGGTCGATGTAATGCAGGTGGATGTGGGTATTGCCCCAGGTGCCGCACAGCATGCCGTCGGCCTCGCCCTTGTGCAGCATCATGGAGCTGATGAGGGTGAGGCGGCGGCGCATTTCGATCTTGGCCATTGCCGGGGTCACGCCCTTGCGCCCGGCGAGTTGGTGGTAGCTCTGCCAGAAGTCGCGGTAGCGTTCGTCGTGATCGGTGTTGACCACATCGAAGTCGCGCCCCTGTTCCAGCCGCAGGCCGAAACGCTCGATGCGCTGGGCAATGACCGCCGGACGCCCCACCAGAATGGGGCGCGCCAGATGCTCATCGACCACAACGCGCACGGCGCGCAGCACGCGCTCGTCTTCGCCCTCGGCATAGGCGATGCGCTTTTTCGCCGATTTTTTGGCGATGCTGAACATCGGCCGCATCAGCGCGCCGGACTGATAGACGAACTGCTGCAGGCTGTCGCGATAGGCGTCCATGTCGGCGATGGGACGGCGCGCCACGCCGCTCCTGACCGCCGCCGCGGCCACCGCTGGCGCGATCTTGATCATCAGACGCGGATCGAAGGGCTTGGGAATGAGGTAGTCGGGGCCGAAGCGCAGCGGCTCGCCCACATAGGTGGCCGCCACCACGTCGCTCTGCTCGGCCTGCGCCAGCTCGGCAATGGCATGCACCGCGGCCACTTCCATCTCTGCGGTAATGGTGGTGGCGCCACTGTCGAGCGCCCCGCGAAAAATGTAGGGGAAGCACAAAACATTGTTGACCTGGTTGGGATAGTCCGAGCGCCCGGTGGCGATGATGGCGTCTGGCCGCACCGCGCGCGCCTCTTCCGGCAGGATTTCCGGGTTGGGGTTGGCCAGGGCCAGGATGATGGGTTTGTCGGCCATGCGCTGGGCGTATTCCGGCTTGAGCACGCCGCCGGCCGACAGCCCGAGGAACACATCCGCGCCGTCGATGATGTCGGCCAGGGTGCGCGCCGAAGTCTCCTGCGCGAAGCGGCGTTTGTCCTCGTCCATCAGCTCGGTCCGCCCGCAATACACCACGCCGGCCAGATCGCTGACCCAGATGTTCTTGCGCTGCACCCCCAGATCGACCAGCAGACTCAGGCAGGCCAGCGCCGCAGCGCCCGCGCCAGAGCACACCAGCTTGACCTGCGCCATATCCTTGCCCACCACTTTCAGGCCGTTGAGAATGGCCGCGCCGACGATGATGGCCGTGCCGTGCTGGTCGTCGTGGAACACCGGAATGCTCATGCGGGTGCGCAGCTTGCGCTCGACCTCGAAGCACTCCGGCGCCTTGATGTCTTCGAGATTGATGCCGCCGAACGTGGGTTCCAGCGCGGCGATGATCTCGACGAGTTTGGCCGGGTCTTTTTCGTTCACCTCGATGTCGAACACGTCGATGCCGGCGAACTTCTTGAACAGCACCGCCTTGCCTTCCATCACCGGCTTGGCCGCCAGCGGGCCAATGTCTCCCAAGCCCAGCACCGCCGTGCCGTTGGTGATGACCGCCACCAGATTGCCGCGCGCGGTGTAGCGAAAGGCGTCATCGGGGTGGGCGTGGATTTCCTCACAGGCCGAGGCCACACCGGGGGAGTAGGCCAGCGCCAGATCGCGCTGATTCGACAGCTGCTTGGTGGCGACAACGGCGAGTTTGCCGGGACGAGGAAATTCGTGATATTCGAGCGCGGCCTGGCGCAGCTTGGCCTTGGTGTCTTCGGGGCTGGACATGTCTGTCTCCGCCTCGCGCGGCCGTCGTGAACGTTTCGCATCTTGTCGCCACGCGAGAGCATGCGATTGTAGGAGTCTGTCTGCGCGCCGTTGTGCGAACATGCGGCGAACGCACTCCGCATCCCCCAAGCCTTCCATGACTGCATCGCTCGGCGAATTCGACCTGATCGCCCGCTACTTCACCCGCCCCGTGCGCCGCGCCGTTCTTGGCGTGGGCGACGACTGCGCGCTGCTGCCCGCACCCACTGCGGGCGAACAACTGGCCATTTCCAGCGACATGCTGCTCGAAGGCCGCCACTTCCTGCCGGATGCCGACCCCGAAGCGCTTGGGCACAAGGCACTGGCGGTCAATCTGTCCGATCTGGCCGCTGTAGGCGCACGGCCGCTGGCCTTCACCCTGGCGCTCGCCCTGCCGCTGGCCGAGGCGCGCTGGCTGGAAGGCTTCGCCCGCGGCCTGTTGCACCTGGCCGATGCGCACGACATCGAACTGGTCGGCGGCGACACCACGCGCGGCCCGCGCAACATCTGCATCACTGTGCTTGGCACCGTGCCGCAGGGGCAGGCGCTGTTGCGCAGCGCGGCGCAGGCGGGCGACGATCTCTGGGTGTCGGGCACGGTCGGCGAGGCGCGGCTGGCGCTTGGGCACCGCCTGGGCGAATGGTCGCTGGATGCCGCCGCGCAAACCGCGACGTTTGCGCGCATGGACCAGCCCACACCGCGCGTGGCCCTCGGCCTCGCCCTGCGCGGCGTGGCGCACGCCGCCATCGACGTCTCCGATGGCCTGCTCGCCGATCTCGGCCATCTCCTGCGCCAAAGCGGGGTGGGCGCCACGGTCAACGCCGACGCTTGCCCCGCCAGCCCGGCGCTGCGCAACCAGAGCGCGCCGCGCCGCCGCCTTTGCCAGCTTGCCGGCGGCGATGATTACGAACTGCTGTTCACCGCTCCAGCGGCGGCCCGCAACGCCGTGCAAACGGCCGCCGCGCAGGCCACCACCGCCGTCACGCGCATCGGCAGCATCGACGCGCAGCCCGGCCTGCGGCTGATCGACGCAGCCGGACAGGTGTTGGACAATGCCTACGTCGGCTTTGACCATTTCCGCAGCGCCTGAAACCCATGACCTCCACACCGTCGCCCCCAACTACTTCGCCACGCGCCACCTGGGGCTTCATGTGGCGCAACCCGCTGCATGTGCTCGCACTGGGTTTTGGCAGCGGTCTGTCGCCCATCGCGCCCGGCACCGCGGGCACGCTGTTCGCCTGGGCCAGCTACGTCCTGCTGTCCGTTTGGCTCAGCCCTCTGGCCTGGGCCGTGCTGATCGGCGCGGGCGCCCTCATCGGCATCTGGGCCTGCGGCCACACCTCGCGCGCACTCGGGCTCGAAGACGCCTCGCCCGTGGTGTGGGACGAGATCATCGCCTTCTGGCTCATCCTGCTGCTGGTCACCCCGGCGGGCTGGGCCGAGCAGTTGGCCGCCTTTCTGTTGTTTCGCGCGTTCGACGCCGGCAAATGGCTGGCGGTCGGTTGGGCCGACCGCCATGTGCACGGCGGCTTCGGCATCATGCTCGATGATCTGATCGCCGCCGCCTTCACCCTGTTGGTGATGGCGCTGGGCATTCGTCTTTACGCGCTGCTTTGAGTGGGTGTCAAGACAAGCGCCATGCAGACATCCGACTTTGATGCGCTGTGCACCCTGGCCGCCGATCTTGGCACGGCGCTGCAGCAGCGCGGCTGGCGGCTGGCCACCGCCGAGTCTTGCACTGGCGGGCTACTGTCTGCCGCAGTCACCAGCGTGGCCGGATCGAGCGACTGGTTCGGCTACGGCTTTGTCACCTATAGCAACGCCGCGAAAACCGACCTGTTGGCGGTAGACGCCGCACTGTTTTCCCAAGTCGGCGCGGTCAGCCCGGAAGTGGCGCGCGCGATGGCGCAGGGCGCGCGCCATCGCGCTGCAGCGGACATCGCCGTATCGGTCACCGGCATAGCCGGGCCGGGCGGCGGTTCGCCGCAGAAGCCCGTCGGCACGGTGTGGTTTGGTCTGGCCGTGGGGGACGGCAGCGCGCCGCGCAGTGAAAGCCGTCACATGCTGTTTGAAGGCGACCGCGCCAGTGTGCGCTTTCAAGCTGCGGCATTTGCGCTGCGCTGGGCCCGGCAGGCGGTGCAAACCGCTTGATCCGAACGGGCAGCACAGTGCGCAAGCGCTGCGCCGCGCGAATCAGTGTCGCTGCGATGCGCCACCAAGCGGACGGGTTCACACCCTCTCAGCCCTGCGGCGGAGCGGTATCGCGGAATGACGGGCGCTGCATCAGCTTGTCATACAGCTTGGCGAGGTTGGGGTATTGCTGCTGCCAGCCCAGTTCGGGAAAGCGGAACACCACATAACCCAGCGCCGCGCCCACGGCAATATCGGCCAGACTGAGGTGATTGCCGCAGCAAAACGGCTTGTCGCCCAGGCCACTGGACATGGCCTTCACGCCCGATTCAACCTTGCTCATCTGCCGCGCAATCCAGGCGGAACTGCGCTGGGCGTCGGTGCGTCCGGGCCAGGTCTGCTCCAGTCGCGCGGTGGCCGCGGCATCCATCACCCCATCGGCCAGCGCTTCCCAAGTGCGTACCTCGGCGCGCTCGCGCCCGCCCGTGGGGATGAGCTTGCCCACCGGAGTGAGGGTGTCGAGATATTCCACGATGACGCGCGAATCGAAAATTGCCGCGCCATCATCAAGCACCAGGCATGGCACCTTGCCCAGGGGGTTGGAGCGCATGATCTGCGTCGCATCCTCCCAGACGTTTTCCTCTTCCCACTTGGCGTCGATTTTTTTCTCGGCCAGTGTGATGCGCACTTTGCGCACATAAGGACTGGTCAGGGAACCGATGAGTTTCATGTTCTGGCGTGGGGATCAATGGGCAATTCAGTATATCAACGCGCCTCGCGACGAACCCGCGCCCGAAAGCGCTTCCTACAATGGCGGCATGAGCATGAATCCTTCCCAACAATCCGCCGCGCAATCCGCCCTGGACGCGCTCTCGCCTCTAGACGGGCGCTATCACGCCAAAGTGGACAGTCTGCGCGCCCATCTGTCCGAAGCCGGGCTGATGCGCAGCCGCGTGCAGGTCGAGGTGGCCTGGTTCATCGGCCTGTCTGATCTGGGGCTGCCGGAATTTCCCGCACTGCCGCCAGCGGCGCGCACGGCGCTGCAAACGCTGGTGGCCGGGTTTGGCAGTGCGCAGGCCGCGGAAATCAAGGCCATCGAGCGCACCACCAATCACGACGTCAAGGCGGTGGAATACTGGCTGAAGGCGCAGACCGCCGACCTGGCCGACGTAAGTCGGCACGCCGAGTTTTTCCACTTTGCCTGCACCTCGGAAGACATCAACAACACCGCGCACGGGCTGATGCTCACGGGGGCGCGACGCGACGCGGTCATGCCGCTGCTCCAGCGCGTCCTGCGCCGCCTGCTCGACCTCACTGCCGAACTGGCCGAGCAGCCCATGTTGTCTCGCACCCACGGCCAGACCGCCAGCCCGACCACGCTGGGCAAGGAATTCGCCAATGTCGCCCACCGCCTGCAGCGCGCCATGACCGCGATCGAGCGCGTGCAACTCACGGCCAAGATGAATGGCGCCGTGGGCAATTACAACGCGCACCTGGCCGCCTACCCCGAGGTGGACTGGGAGGCGTTTGCGCGCAAGGTGGTGGAGTCGCTCGGGCTGACGTTCAACCCCTACACCATCCAGATCGAGCCGCACGACGCCATGGCCGAGCTGTTCGACGCCGTCGCCCGCGCCAACACCCTCCTCATCGACCTCAGCCGCGACATCTGGGGCTATATCTCCTGGGGCTATTTCAAGCAAAAGACCAAGGAGGGCGAGATCGGCTCCTCCACCATGCCGCACAAGGTCAATCCGATCGATTTCGAGAATGCCGAGGGCAATCTGGGCATTGCCAACGCCCTGCTGCGACACCTGAGCGACAAGCTGCCCATTTCGCGCTTCCAACGCGACCTCACCGACTCCACCGTGTTGCGCAATATGGGCGTGGCGCTGGGGCACAGCGTGCTGGCCTGGGATTCCCTGCTGCGCGGGCTCGACAAGCTGCTGGTCCATCCTCAACGCCTCGATGAAGACCTCGACAACGCCTGGGAAGTGCTCGCCGAGCCGGTGCAGACCGTCATGCGCCGCCACGGCCTGCCCAACCCTTACGAGCAGCTCAAAGAGCTCACCCGCGGCAAAGCCATCACCGAAGACTCCATGCGCGCCTTCATCGCCGGGCTGAACCTGCCTGAAGACGACAAACAGCGCCTGCTCTGCATGAGCCCGGCAAGCTATACCGGGCTGGCCGCCATGCTGGCAAAACGACTGGCCACCGCGCGCTGAACTGCACTGGAACCCGCCATGCTCAAACTCCTGCTGAAATGGCTGCTGTCCGCCTGCGCCCTGCTCGCCGTGGCCTATCTCTACAGCGGCGTCCAGGTGTCAGGCTTTGGCGCGGCCATGTGGGCGGCGCTGTTCATCGGCCTGCTCAACGCGCTGGTGCGCCCCATCCTGTTCATCCTCACCCTGCCCATCACCATCCTCACACTGGGGCTGTTTTTCTTTGTGCTCAACGCCGCGATGTTTTACGCAGCGTCCGGGGTGATCGACGGTTTTGCCGTGCGCAGCTTTGGCGCGGCACTGCTCGGCTCCATCCTTTACAGCGTGGCTGGCGTGATCATCGACAGCGCCCTGGAAGGTCTGCAACTGGGCCGCAGAAAATAGGCCCGTTCACGCCATGACTGCGCCCAAATAAAGCGGCCCGGCAACGCGCGTTGCCGGGCCGCTTTTATTTTTCACTTTTACTGCGGACTTCTGCGTATCTCATGAGAAACACGCCGGTCCGCCCCAAGTGTTTCTCACCCCCTCGGGGGGCTGACGCGCAGCGGCAGGTCTGGGGGCGCTCTCAAGGAAACGGAAACGCAGGGCCGCCCCAAGTTTCCTTGTCCCCCTCGGGGAGCGGGTCGGTACACCGACCCTGGAGGCGCTTAACCCTGCCAGGCGCTGGCATTGCCCTGTTGCGCCATCTGCATCAGCTTGGCGACGCGCTCTTCCGTGGCCGGGTGGGTGCTGAACAGCTTGGCGATGCCGCCGCCGTGCAAGGGGTTCAGAATCATCATCTGCGCCGTGGCGGGATGTGCTTCGGCCGCCTGAAACGGAACGCCCCGCGCAAAAGCTTCAATTTTTTGCAGGGCCGCGGCAAGAGCCGCCGGGTCGCCTGAAATCTCCGCGCCGCCGCGATCCGCCTCAAACTCGCGGGCGCGGGAAATGGCCATCTGGATCAGGCTGGCTGCGAGCGGCGCAAGAATGGCCACGGCAATGCCTGCGATGGGGTTGGTCGGGCGGCCGTTTTCGTCGCGGCTGCCGAAAAACATGGCGAAGTTCGCCAGCGCCGAGATGGCCCCCGCCATGGTGGCCGAAATGGTGGAGATCAGAATGTCGCGGTGCTTCACATGGGCCAGCTCATGCGCCATGACGCCGCGCAGCTCACGCGCGCTGAGCACGCGCAGGATGCCGGTGGTCGCGGCCACCGCCGCATGTTCCGGGTTGCGGCCCGTGGCGAAGGCGTTGGGCGCATCTTCCTGGATGAGATAGACCCGCGGCATGGGCAGACCGGCGCGCTGGGCCAGTTCCTGCACCATGGCGTAGAACTGCGGCGCACTGCTGGCGTCAACCTCTTGCGCGTTGTACATCTTCAGCACCATCTTGTCGCTGAACCAGTAACTGAAAAAATTCATGCCGAGGGCGAACAACAAGGCGAGCACCATGCCTTGCTGGCCGCCCAGCATGGAGCCGATCACCACGAACAGCGCGGTGATCGCAGCCATCAGATTGGCGGTGTTCATGACCATGAGCATGGCGAACTCCGATACGTTTGGATACAAGACAGCGTAGATTGTGCAGGCAATTGAAAGTTCAAGCCCGGCCGGGGGTCAAGGCAGCGTCTGGCCGGTCCAGTCTTCCGCGCCCGGCAGCCATTGCGCGATGGTCTGCATGGTGCCACCGGATTTTTGCAGGCGGGTGATACGCAAGACGCCTTCTGCGCAACGCACGTCCAGCCCCGCCGCGCTCATTTGCAGCACCGTGCCAGGCGCGCTTTGCGCCGCGTCGGCAGGCACATCGACGGCGGCTGCCGCGCCCACCTTGATGACACGGCCATCTGGCAGGGAAAACTGCTTGCCCGGCCAGGGCGAGAACGCACGCACCTGGCGGGCCAGCACATCGGCGGCTTGCCCCCAGTGAATGACCGCGTCTTCTTTGGCGATTTTGGCGGCGTAAGTCACACCGGCTTCGGGCTGCGCCCGCGCGGGCAAGTCGCCGCGTTCCAGCGCGTCCAGCCCCCGCACAACGAGTTCAGCGCCCAGCGCGGCGAGCTTGTCGTGCAGCGTGGCGGCGGTATCGTGTTCGGCGATGGGCAGCGCGTGTTCGAGCAGCATGTCGCCGGTGTCCAGGCCCGCGTCCATCTGCATCAGGGTGATGCCAGTCTGCGCGTCGCCCGCTTCTATCGCCCGCTGAATGGGCGCCGCACCGCGCCAGCGTGGCAGCAAGGAACCGTGGATATTCAGGCAGCCCAGACGCGGCAAAGTCAGCACGGCGGGCGGCAGAATCAGTCCATAGGCGGCAACGACCAGCACATCCGCCGCAGCGGCGCGCAAGGCCGCGTGGGTCGCTGCGGCTTGCTCGGCATAACGCCCGTCCAGCCGCAAGCCTTGCGGCTGGAGCAGCGGAATCTGCGCAGAGAGCGCCACTTGCTTGACCGCGCTGGCTTGCAGCTTCATGCCGCGCCCCGCTGGACGATCGGGCTGGGTCAGCACCAGCGGCACGGCATATCCCGCCTGCAGGATGGCGCGCAGCGCCTGAGCGGCAAATTCCGGGGTGCCCGCAAACGCCACGCGCAGACGCCGCGCGGGCGCGCTCGCGGTCACGGCAGTCGGGTTCAAGCCGCCTGCCTCTGGCGCTTGAGCATTTTGGTCTTGATGCGGTTGCGCTTGAGGGGCGACAGGTAATCCACAAACACCTTGCCCAGCAGATGATCCATTTCATGCTGGACGCACACGGCGGTCAGTCCATCCGCCTCCATCTCGAAGGGTTGGCCATTCGCGTCGAGCGCGCGCACCCGCACGGTCGCCGGGCGCACAACCTTGTCGTAAATGCCAGGAACGGACAGGCAACCCTCTTCCCACTCCTTGTCTTCTTCGCTATGGCGCAGAATTTCCGGGTTGATCAGCGCCAGCGGGCGATTGCGCTCCTCGGACGTATCCATCACGATGATGCGCTCATGCACATCCACCTGCGTGGCCGCCAAACCCACGCCATTGGACGCATACATGACCTCAAACATCGCCGACAACAGCGCACGCACGCGGTCATCCACAGCGGCAACCGGTTTGGCCACGGTGTAGAGGCGGGGATCTGGGTATTGAAGGATGGTGAGCTGTTCCATGCCTTTTATTTTAGTAATTTCCGATGGAAGTGGCGTTTCCCATTGGAAAAACAGGGGAGTCGCTGAAGACCGCCGCGGCGAACAACGCCGGCACGCGCAACATTCTTGCAACTACCGCCCTGCTGCTTGCCGCGATTTGATTGCCGCGTCAAGGTGTTGCGTGCACAATATCAGCCAGATTCTTCATAAATGTGCCCTGGAATCGCAGATGCATCGCAAATTTCCACGGGGGGCAGATTCACAAAAACCACACCGCACCGGATGTGGCCACGGTTTTGATCTGGGGACATGCGCCATGCTGAGACAGGCTTTCCATCACCCGATGCGGCGTCATGCCCTGACAGCAGCCCTGCTGCTCGGCTGCGCACTGCCACTGACGAGTCACGCCGCAGACGCGCCGTCTGGCGCGCCCGCACTGCACGGTCTGCCCAATTACCCCGTTCCGCCCGCCCAACGGGCGCAGGCGGAGCTCACGGCGCAAACCGGCGTGCCGATTTCCGAGCTTGCCGCCAATGCGCCGTCGAAATACACCGTCAAGCGCGGCGACACGCTGTGGGCCATTTCCGGCATGTATCTGCGCAAGCCCTGGGACTGGCCCAAGCTCTGGGGCATGAATCTGCAACAAATCCGCAATCCGCACTGGATTTTCCCCGGACAAACGCTTTATCTCGACATCTCCAACGGGCGTGCCCGGCTGCGCATGGGCGGCGGCGATCAAGGCATCCCAACGGTCAAGCTCAATCCGCGGGTGGAGTCAACGGCGCTTCCGCCTGAAGGCATTCCCACCATTTCGCCCGAGCTGATCGCCCCCTTCCTCACCCAGCCCCTGATCGTCGAGCCCGACACCCTGGAGGCGTCGCCGCGCATCGTCGCCCTGCCCAAGGGCCACACCATGGCCTCGCCTGGCACCCAGGTGTATGTGCGCGGCGATGTGAGCAAGGCCACGCGCTACCAGCTCTATCGCCCGGCCAAACCCCTGGTCGATCCGGCCACCAAGAAAATCATCGCCTATCAGGCCGAATACCTCGGCACCACCACCCTGGCCGAGGCGCCTTCCGGCCCGGATGCGGTGTCGGTGTTCCGCGTGGACGGCATCGAGCGCGAAGTGGGTGTGGGAGACCGGCTGGTCATCGCCCCGCCGCGCGAGTATCTGAACTACACCCCGCATGCACCGGCCAAGCCCATCAGTGGCGACATCGTCTCCATCTACGGCGACCTGAACATGGCGGCGAAAAACAGCGTCGTCGCCCTCAATCGCGGCGCGGCCGATGGTCTGGAGCGTGGCGACGTACTGGCCTTGTGGCACAACAGCCGCGTGGTCAAAGACGTCACCGCCCCCGGCAAGCCCGAGATCGAGTTGCCCGACCGCCGCGTGGGCGTGATGATGGTGTTCCGCACCTTCCAGCATGTGGCCTACGCCCTCATCCTCTCGGCGGACGAACCCGTGGAAGTCGCAGACCGCTTCACCCAGCCTTGACCGCAAGCCTTCACCGCCAAACCTGAGCGCCAGCCTGCCTGAGCCATGTTCCGCGGGCGCATGCATGACTGCCACTGAAGACCTCGCTGGCTGGCTGCGGCTGATGCAGACCCCCGGCGTTGGCGCGCTCACCGCGCGCCACCTGCTCTCGGCCTTCGGGCCGCCGCTGCAAATCTTCCAGTCCTCGCATGCCGCGCTCCTGCGCGTGGTGAGCGCAACGGTCGCCTCGGCCCTGCTGACCGAGCCCGACAGCGAAACGCGCGATCTCATCGCCCGCACCCTGGAGTGGGCCGCGCAGCCCGGCCACGCCTGCCTCGCCCTGGACGATCCCGCCTACCCGCAAAGTCTGCTCGACATCACCGATCCGCCGCCGCTGCTCTACGCCCTGGGCAACGCCGCCCTGCTGAGCGCGCCGCGTCAGCTCGCCATGGTCGGCGCGCGCACCCCCACCGCGCAGGGCGAGCGCGATGCCCAGGCCTTCGCCCAGGCGTTCAGCGAAGCGGGCGTGACCATCGTCTCCGGCTTTGCACTGGGCATCGACGCCGCGGCGCATCGCGGCGCCCTGGCCGCCACACACCCGCAGGCCGGATCAACCATCGCCGTGCTCGGCACCGGCTGCGACCGCGTGTATCCGCCCCGCCACCGCGAACTGGCGCATCGCGTGGCCGAGCGCGGGCTGCTGCTCTCCGAGTTTGCTCTGGGCACGTCCCCGGCGAAAGGCAACTTCCCGCGGCGCAATCGCCTCATCAGCGGCTTGTCGCGTGGCGTCCTGGTGGTGGAAGCGGCCACGCATTCAGGCTCGCTCATCACCGCGCGCCTCGCTGGCGAGCAGGGCCGCGAGGTGTTTGCCATGCCCGGCTCCATTCACAACCCCTTGGCGCACGGCTGTCACCGCCTGATCCGCGAAGGCGCCAAACTGGTGGAAACCGCGCAGGACGTGCTGGAAGAATTCGGCTGGGACGTGCCACTCACTGCCGCACAACCCGGCCCGGCCGAGCCGGAGGACGCGACGGCAGCACTTGCTGAAGCGCCCGAGTGCGACATCCTGCGCGCCCTCGGCTTTGAAATCCGCGACTTCGACGATCTTTCTGCGCGCACCGGCTGGCCCGCAGACCGGCTGAACGCCCGGCTGCTCGATCTGGAGTTGCAAGGCCATGTCGCCCGCTTGCCCGGCGCTCGTTTCCAGCGTATCGCCCGCGCCTGAGCGCACCGCAGCCCCGTCTCTTCCCTCGGCCATTTGCGCGGCGAAAAGACGGAGATCCACAGTCCGTCAAACCGCCATCGCGCTGTGCATAGAATGGCCGCATGTTTGACATTCTCATGTATCTCTACGAGTCCTACTGGCACCCGGAGGCCTGCCCCGAGTTCGGTCAGCTCACGCGCAAACTCAGTGCCGCAGGTTTCGAGAACGACGAAATCCACGAGGCGCTCGACTGGCTACGCGGGCTCGACAGCGCCGTGGGGGGGCTGCAAACCCAGCAGGTGCAAAGCGCAACCTCCATCCGTCTCTACGCCCAGCAGGAAATCGACTGCCTGGGCCTAGAAGCCATTGGCTACCTCAACTTCCTTGAAAGCGCCGGTGTGCTCAAGCCGCACCTGCGCGAACTCACCATCGAGCGCGCATTGGCCACCGGCATGCAACCCCTGCCGCTGGAGCATCTCAAAACCATCGTGCTGATGATTTTCTGGCGCCTGGACGAAGAGCCCGACGCCCTCATCCTCGACGAACTCTTCGTTGAAGCCGACGACCGCGTGGTGCACTGAGCCTCTTCGGCTCCACACACGCCGCGGTCTGCAGCAACACGCTTTTTCCACACTCCCTGAAAGATTTCCGATGCAATTTTCCCGACTCCGCATCAGCCTGGGCGCCGCCCTGCTTGGCAGCCTGGCCCTCGCTGGTTGCGGCGGTGGCGCATCCAACGCCCAATATGAAGGCTCCACAGTCGTCGGGCAAGTGCTCATGGGCGCCAACAGCCCGGTCAATGGCAATGGCACCGAAAATGTCTGCGCCTACGCCGTTGTGAACGGGCAGGGCAATCCGCTCACCACCACGGTCGCGCCCTACACCAGCTACGGAACCCTGCTGGTTTGCGTGCCTTCGGCTGCGGACGGCAGTTTCAGCATGAACCTCACCAGTTTCTACGGCACGGTCTTGCTGCAGGTCGTTGGCGGCACATACAGCTATAACGGAACGTCCTACGGTCTCAACAGCCTGACCTCCACCGCGCTCAATCTGGCCGCCAGCGCCCCGAATGCCGCACTGGCCACGAACGCCAGCCTGCAGGCGATGGTGAATGTGGGCGGCGGCGGCACGGTCTCGGCCAATATCACGCCGCTGACGACCTTTGCCGTGGCGCGACTCACGCCGAGCAGCAGCTTGACTCTGGCGAATTACTCGGCATCCCTGCAACACATCGCAGGACAGTTCGGCCTTGGCAGTCTCGCGCTAGCGACTGCCGTTCCCGCGAGTGGAGATGCCTACGACAAAGCGCTCATGGGCGTAGAACAGTACTTGCTCAATATGGGCACCACGCTTGGGGCAACCAATGACCCCTATGGCGCCAATCTGCTGAACTGGACCAATCTCACGCAAGTCTCCACCGACTACTCTGCGGCCTACAACACCGCCAACGGCACGACCGGGGTCAGTTTCAACTTCAACTGACGCCGTCGTTACGCCAACAAAAAAGCCAGCTTATGCTGGCTTTTTTGTTGTCCGGTTCGCATCGGCGATGATCAGACCACGGCACCCGCGTTCGGGTCGTTGCGGTCGCTGGGTTTGTTGCCGCCCGGCTTGATCAGGTCTTCGCGTTTCACGCCAAACCACATCGCCAAGGCGGCTGCGACGAACACCGAGCTGTAGATACTCATGGAAATGCCGATGATCAACGCCAGTGCGAAGTAATGCAGTGCCGGGCCGCCGAAGAAGAACATGGAAAACGCCATGGCCAGCGTGGAACCGTGGGTGATGACGGTGCGGCTGATGGTGTTGGTGATGGCGCTGTCGATCACCTGCACGGTGCTGTATTTGCGGTAGCGGCGGAAGTTCTCGCGCACCCGGTCGAAGATCACCACGGATTCGTTCACCGAATAGCCCAGCACCGCCAGCACGGCGGCCAGCACAGGCAGGGAAAATTCCCACTGGAACAGGGCGAAGAAACCGAGCACGATGATCACGTCGTGCAGGTTGGCGAGGATGGCCGCCACGGAGAATTTCCACTCAAAGCGCACGGCCAGATACGCCACGATGCCAAAGATCACCAGCGCCAGCGCCTTCAGGCCGTCAGTGGCCAGCTCAGATCCCACCTGCGGGCCGACGAACTCGGTACGGCGCTGCTGTGCCTGCGGATCGGCGGCCAGCAGGCCCGCCATGACCTTGGTGCTCTGCTCGGAGCTGGTTTCGCCCTTGTGCAAGGGCAGACGGATGACCACGTCATTGGCGTTGCCGTAGGCCTGCACCTGCGCATCGGCGTAGCCGAGTTTGCTCAGGGTGGAGCGGATGCCGTCGATATTCGCCCCCTGGCTGTAGCCCACTTCCATCACCGTGCCACCGGTGAACTCGATCGACAGATTGAGGCCGCGCGTGACGAGGAAAAAGACCGCGGCAGCGAACAGCACAGCGGAAACGACGTTGAAGGTGAGCGCATTCCGCATGAACGGGATGTCGCGCTTGATGCGGAAAAATTCCATGATGTGCCTTGAATCGTGAGTCTGTGGGCCGGTGCCGGATCAGTGCACCTTGCGGCGCGGCTTGGTGGAACGTGGCGTGGGTGCGTCCAGCGATTTGCCGGCATTCACGGCGTCGCTCGCGGCACCAGACGACAGCGCACCGGCAATCGCCTGTGCGGCCTGCGGCCTGAAGATCTGGCCGATGGAGATGCTTTGCAGGCGGCGCTTGCGGCCGTACCAGAGGTTGATCAGCCCGCGCGAAAAGAACACGGCCGAGAACATGGAGGTGAGAATGCCCAGCACATGCACCACGGCAAAACCACGAATGGCGCCGGAGCCAAAAATCAGCAGGGCGACACCGGCGATCAGGGTGGTGACGTTGGAGTCGAAAATCGTGGCCCAGGCGCGCTCGTAGCCGTGGAAGATGGCATTTTGCGGACTGGCGCCGTTGCGCAACTCCTCGCGGATGCGCTCGTTGATCAGCACGTTCGAGTCAATGGCCATGCCCAGCGCCAGCGCCATGGCGGCGATGCCGGGCAGGGTGAGCGTGGCCTGCAGCATCGACAGCACCGCCACCAGCAGCAGCAGGTTGACCGCCAGCGCGACCGACGACACCACGCCGAAGAACATGTAGTAGAGCGACATGAAGATGACGATGGCGACAAAGCCCCAGGTCACCGAGTGGAAGCCCTGATTGATGTTCTGCTGGCCCAGGCTGGGGCCGACGGTGCGCTCTTCGATGATGGTCATGGGTGCGGCCAGGGCGCCGGCGCGCAGCAGCAGCGCGGTGTCGTTGGCTTCCTGCACGGTCATATTGCCCGAGATCTGCACCCGCCCCCCGGCGATTTCGCTGCGGATGACCGGGGCGGTGATGATTTCGCCACGGTTGCGATCGAACAGAATCATGGCGGTGCGCTTGCCGACGTTCTCACGGGTCACGTCCTGGAAGATGCGCGCGCCCTTCGAGTCGAGCGTGAGGAACACCGCGGGCTCGTTGGTCTGCTGGTCGAAGCCGGGCTGGGCGTCGGTGAGGTTGTCGCCGGTGAGCAGCACATCGCGCTTGACCACGAGCTTGCCGCCGCTGCGGTCGGGGAAGATCTGGTCGCCCGGCGGCAACTGGCCTTGTCCGGCGAGTGCGGCCTGCGCGGCGGCGCTGTCGTCCACCATGCGCACTTCGAGCGAGGCGGTGCGGCCCAGAATGTCCTTGGCGCGCGCCACATCCTGAATGCCGGGCAGCTCAACCACCACGCGGTCGCGGCCCTGCTGCTGGCTGATGGGCTCGGCCACGCCCAGTTCGTTGATGCGGTTGTGCAGGGTCTGGATGTTCTGCTTGACGGCGTAGTCTTCTTCCTGCGTGACGGCCGCGGGCGTCAGGCTGACGCTGAAGCTATTGGGGCCATACGGCGGCTGCGGGGCAAATTGCAGGTCGGCATGCTGGCGGGTGATGAGGTCTTTGGCCTGATTGAAGGCGGCCGCGTCGACGAACACGCCCTGGATGGTGTCGCCCACGCGCTCCAGCTTGGTGTAGCGCGCATCCTTGTCGCGCAAGTCGCGGCGCAACTCACCGGAAATGGAGTCGAGTTTTTTCTGCACCGCCGCCTGCATGTCCACCTGCAGCAGGAAATGCACGCCGCCGCGCAGATCGAGGCCGAGGTACATGGGGTTGGCGCCCAGCGCGGTCAGCCAGCCGGGCGAGCGCGACAGCAGGTTCACCGCCACCACATAGTGCGGGTTGTCCGCTTCCGGGTTGAGCGCCTTGGCCAGCACGTCGCGCGCCTTGAGCTGCACACTGGTGTTGCTGAAGCGGTAGTTCACGGTCGTGCCGTTGAAGTCGGCCGAGTCGGGTTTGAGTGCCGCGGCGTCGAGAATCTGCTCGCCCTTGAGCAGCAGGGCGTTGTCCACCTTGCTGCCGCCGGTGCTGGAAATCTGCACCGAAGGAGATTCGCCGTACAGGTTGGGCAGCGCATACACCAGGCCCACCACCAGGACGACGGCCATGATGAGATATTTCCACCAGGGATAACGATTCATAGCAACAACCTCGATTCAGCCGCGCAATCCAGGCGGCGCCAACAAAAAAACTGCACAAGCCCGGCCTGCACAGCGTGTTCCGCGTCAGCGCGGAACAGTGCGGTCAGACGCCGCTTTTGATCGTGCCCTTGGGCAGCACCATGGTCACGGCGCTGCGCTGCACTTGCACTTCGGTATTGGCGGCAATTTCCAGCGTGACGTAGTTGTCGTTGATCTTGCTGATCTTGCCCACCATGCCCCCTGTGGTCACCACTTCGTCGCCCTTGCCGAGCGCAGCGAGCATGGCGCGCAATTCCTTTTGCTTTTTCATCTGCGGGCGCAGCATGACGAAGTAAAGAATGACAAACATCACAATGATGGGCAACAGGCTCATCAGGGTGGAGCCGGCGCTGGGTGCAGGGGCGGCCGCTTGGGCGTGGGCGACGGAAATGAAGTTCATGGAGGATTTGGAACGGTGGATTTCATCGGCATCCCGGACTGTGGCCGGGGTCGGTCAACCGCGTATTGTCGCAAAGCTGCGCGTCACTGCCACAATTTCCAGAAATTCCGTTTTCCGTCGGCAACAGCGGCGTCATGCGCAGCACATAACATCGCGGTTTTGCATCCGGAAATTCGCACCATGAAACGTCTGCGCATCGGCATTGTTGGCGGCACCGGCTACACCGGGGTGGAACTGTTGCGCCTGCTGGCACGCCACCCGCACGCGGAACTGGTGGCCATCACCTCGCGCAAGGAAGCGGGCATGCCCGTGGCCGACCTGTTCCCCAGCCTGCGCGGACAGATTGACCTGGCGTTCTCCACCCCGGACGACGCGCCGCTGCACACTTGCGATGTGGTGTTCTTCGCCACGCCGCACGGGGTGGCCATGGCGCAGGCGCGCCGACTGGTGGACGCCGGGGTGCGCCTCATCGATCTGGCCGCCGACTTCCGCCTGCAAAACCTGGCCGAGTTCAGCCAGTGGTACGGCATGGAGCACGCCTGCCCGGAGTTGCTGCAAGAGTCTGCCTACGGACTGGTGGAACTGCACCGCGAGGCCATTGCCAAGGCGCGCATCGTGGCCAATCCGGGGTGCTATCCCACCACGGTGCAGCTCGGCTTTGCGCCACTGCTGCGCGCGCCGGGGCTGATCGAAGCCGATCATCTGGTTGCCAATTGCGTTTCGGGTGTCTCCGGCGCGGGGCGCAAGGCGGAAATCGGCTTTCTGTTCAGCGAAGCGTCGGACAACTACAAGGCCTACGGCGTCAAGGGCCACCGCCATGGCCCGGAAATCAACGAGCAACTGCGCCGCATCGCGGGCGTCGCGCCAGGCAGCAGCGCGGTCGACTGTCTGTTCGTGCCGCATCTGGCACCCATGATCCGCGGCATGCACTCCACGCTCTACGCCCGCCTCACGCCAGCGGGGCAAGCGGCCGATTTGCAAAACCTGTATGCGGAGTTCTACGCGCACGAAGCCTTCGTCGACGTGCTGCCCGCAGGCAGCGCGCCGGAAACCCGCTCGGTGCGCGGGGCCAACACCCTGCGCCTCGCCATCCACAAGCCGCGCGCAGACACGGCAATGATTCTGGTGGTGCAGGACAATCTGACCAAAGGCGCCTCTGGACAGGCGGTGCAGAATATGAATGTGATGTTCGGCCTGCCGGAAACCGCCGGGCTGGATGGTCTGGCCGTCGTGCCCTGAGCGGCAACAGAGCCGCGGACCGGCACAGGGTCTTGTCCGCCACTAAAATCGAAACCTAGTTCAGGAGAAGCTCATGAGCGCCATGCTTGATACCGCCCCCACCGCCGAAATGGCCGTCCCGCCCGCACCCCTGCTGTTCACCGACAGCGCGGCGGCAAAGGTCAAGGAATTGATCGACGAGGAGGGCAACTACGATCTGAAGCTGCGCGTGTTCGTGCAGGGCGGCGGCTGCTCGGGCTTCCAGTATGGCTTCACATTTGATGAGGCGGTCAACGAGGACGACACGCAGATGATGAAAAACGGCGTCACCCTGCTGATCGACGCCATGAGCCTGCAATATCTGGTCGGCGCGGAAATCGACTACAAGGACGGGCTCGAAGGCGCGCAGTTCGTCATCAAAAACCCGAATGCCACGACCACCTGCGGTTGCGGCTCGTCGTTCTCGACCTGAGCACGCCTCGCCCAACTGACAAACCGCCTGTACAGGCGGTTTTTTTATTCCAACCATTCCAGGTTCAGGCCGGATAAATCGCGCCGAGAATGCGCGGCCCTGCGGCCCCGGTCACTGCGGGCAGGTTGCCGGGCGCCCCCTGCAGCGTCTGCTGCGCCAGCCAAGCGAATGCGGCGGCCTCGACTTGTTCGGCTCGAATGCCGTGCGCATCGCTCAGGCTGCAAGCTGCGGTCGGCAGCGCGGCCTGTAAGCGGCGCAGCAGATCGGCGTTGCGCGCGCCACCGCCGCACACCACGACTTGCGCAACCCGCGGCATGGCATGCAACAGGGCGTCTGCCACGCTCTGCGCGGTCAGGGCGGACAGCGTGGCCTGCACATCGCGCGGCGGCAGGGGCTCGGCATGCCGGGCCAGATGCTGATCGAGCCAGGCCGGATGAAAGTCGTCGCGCCCGGTGCTTTTGGGCGCGGGGCGGGAAAAGAAAGGCTCGGCCAGAAGCGCGCGCAGCAAGAGCGGCTGCACGGCACCGCCCGCTGCCCAGATGCCGCCCGCATCGAACGTCTGCCCGGTATGGCGCTGCGCCCAATGATCGAGCAGGGCGTTTCCAGGGCCGGTGTCGAAACCGAGGGTGCGGCCATCGGCGAACAGCAGGCTCAGATTGGCGAAGCCACCGAGATTGAGCACCGCAACATCAGCGCCAGCCACGGCAAACACGGCGCGATGGAAGGCGGGCACCAGCGGCGCGCCCTGGCCCCCAGCGGCGACATCGCGGCTGCGAAAGTCGGCCACCACCGTCATGCCGGTGCGCTCGGCCAAGGCAGCAGGAGCGCCCAGTTGCACGGTGTAGCCCAGATCGGGGCGGTGTCGCACGGTCTGCCCGTGCGCACCGATGGCGCGCACGGCTGACGCATGCAGCCCGCTGGACCGCAGCAAGTCCGCCACCACCTCGGCATACAGCGCCGCCAATTGCAGGGCAGCGAGAGCACCGCGATGCAATTCGTCAGGGCCGGATGTGTTGAGCGCCAGAAACGCGGCCCGCAACGCAGCGGGAAACGGACGGGCCGCGTGCGCGCGCACCTGCGGCGCACCGCCTGATGGCGGGCAATCGAGCAGCACACCATCCACCCCGTCAAGCGAGGTGCCCGACATCAGGCCAATGGTGAGCGCGGGCTCAGAGGGTGTAAATGAATCCGGCGTGGCCAAGCGGCGCGTCCAAACGGCGCCAATCCAGGCGCAAAGCACAGTCGCGCCCAGCGGCACGGCGCGCATTGGCAACGTCGGCAACGCCGAGTGGTGCCGTTTGGGCGCGATGAGTGGACATGGCGGATTTGTTCACACCCGCTCAGTCGGCACGCGCCAGTCGGATGGCGTCGCCGCTGCCTGCGGCTTGTGCGAGCTGTGTGCGCATTACCGCGGTGGCCGCATAGAACGCGGCCTTTTCACCCGGAGGCAACGGCCTGCCCTGCGGGACATAGCTTGCCATGCGCAAGGGGTCAACCAGACGGCCTGCGGCGTGGAATTCAAAATGCAGGTGTGGCCCGGTGGAGGTGCCGGAGTTGCCCGTTTTTCCGATCAACTGCCCTTCGCTCACCGTCTGCCCCGGTTTGACGGCAATACTGCTCAGGTGGGCATACACCGTTTCGAATCCGCCGGGATGGTCGATCTTGATCACATTGCCGTAGCCGCTTTGTACCCCGGCAAACTTCACCCGACCATCGGCCACGCTGGGCACCGGAGTGCCAATGTGGGCGGAAAAATCGACGCCCTCGTGCATTTCGCGGCGGCCCTTCACGGGATGCAGCCGCATGCCGAACGGCGAGGTGACCCTGGCGCCGGGCAATGGTGAGCTGGCCCAGGCCTTTTCCATTCCCTGGCCAGCCGGGGTGTAGTAGGCACCGCTGGCGCTGCCACTGGAAGCAAACCAGACGGCCTGTCGGGTGATGCCACGGCTGCGAATTTCCGCCGCCAGCAAACGGCCGGAACGCACTTCCCTGCCATCCAGCGTTTGCATTTCATAGACCAAGGCCACCTGATCGCCTTTGCGCAGAGTGCGGCGCAAGTCGGTTTGGGGCGCGAAAACCTTGACAAGCTGCGCACCGATCGGTGCAGGCACGCCGGACTGGCTGAGCGCCGTGGTCAGCGCACCGCGCACCGAGACGCTGGCCAAGCGGGTGCGCGTTTGCATCGGACGTTCGGTGGTGGACACCTCCAGCGCACCGTCTGCCGCAGGACGCACCTGCAGTTCGCGCCAGACCGGCGTGGCCTCTGCGCCCGAAGGCAAGGGCAGCGTGGCGCTGAGCTGAAGCAGCTCACCCTGCGCATTGACCAAGGCGCGCACCGGCTCGGGCGTGGCGCCGGCAGAAACCAGGGCGCGAACGCGCGCATCCGCGCCCAACTGTTTGACCGCAGCCGGATCGGTGACGCCCAGACGCCTGAGCAATTGCTGCACCGTGTCCTGACGCCGCACCATGGTGCTTTGGGCGTAGTGCAGATCGGCGTCGGCGATGGCGGCGGTTTGCCCCTGGACGCCGGCATCGATCACGGTGGCCACATTGGCGCGCGGCGGCAATTGCGGCTGCGCCTCCACCAGGGCATAGGCCCCGGCGCTGCTCAGCAACAGGGCACTGCCCACACCCGCAGCAAGGCGACGGGGATGCGCGCGCAGCGTGACCAGCCACTCAGCCGACAGTTGCCGCACCTGCAGGGCAGCGGTCTTGGCTCGGGACACGTCAACCATGCCGCGCCTCCTTGTTCGACTGTGCGGCGGCATTGACCACCGGATTGCTGCCGTCGATCAAGGCCAGCAGATGCCGCGGCTCGGCGGTCTGCGCCAGAAACTCGGCTCTCAGCCCTGCCGGCACCGGTGTGCCCTTGGGCGCGTAATGCGCCAGATCGAGCGGATTGACCGGCGTGCCGTGCACAAAGAACTGGAAGTAGAGATGCGGCCCGGTGGACCAGCCGGTATTGCCCGACAGCGCCACCACCTCGCCCTGCTTGACCTGCTCGCCGACATGCACCTTGAACGCGCTCAGATGCGAATAAATCGTGGCAAACCCGCCGGGATGCTCGACCTTGACGTACTTGCCGTAGCCCGTGCCCCAGCCGGCATACACCACGCGGCCATCGGCGATGGTCTTGACCGGCGTGCCCACGGGAATGGCCAGATCGATGCCTTTGTGGAACTCATGGAAGTGCATCACCGGGTTTTCGCGCCAGCCCCAGCCCGAGGTGATGCGGTCGTAAGGCAGCGGTGACAGCAGGAAGGCGCGGCTCAGGCTGTCGCCATTCGGGGCGTAATAGCCCGAAACCTTGGCGTCGCCCTTGGCATCGAACCACACAGCCTTGTAATCGTGGCCCTGGTTGACGAATTCCGCCGATACCAGACGGCCATCGGCCAGCGTCTGGCCCTGCGCCTGATACACCCGGTACACCACATTGAAATGGTCGCCCGGGCGCAGGCTGCGGCGGAAGTTGATCTGGGTGTCGAACACGTCGATCAGCTGCGACGCAACGCTGTGCGGCATCCCGGCCTCGGCGGCCGCGGCGAAAAAAGTGGATTTCACCGTGCCGCTGGCCACCCGCAAGACCGCCTGCACGGTGCGCGATTGCGTCTGCACGTCCCAGCCCTGCGGCGTGGCCTTCACACTGAGCTCGCGCCACTGCCGCGCGTCCTTCAGGCCATCGGCCACC
>JAFGXB010000077.1 GCA_016936875.1 Burkholderiaceae bacterium
GGACTTCAGGGGAAAACTTGTTCGACTTGTTCATGGCTCCATTCTCTTGAATGTTGGAGCCTCCTCAAAAACCGGGGCGGTTCACACTCAAGCCTTGACGCAATCGACGAAGTAGCGTTTGTTTCCGCTGGCGTCGGTCTCGGTCACCAGACCGTGCACATCGGTGGCGAAGCCGGGGAAGCGCAGGTTGAAGTCGCGGGCGAATTCGAGATAGCGCACGATGGGCGGGTTGAAGCGCTCGCCCGGGATCAGCAGCGGAATACCCGGCGGATAGGGCGTGACCAGCGCGGCGGTGATGCGGCCTTCGAGTTGGTCGATCTCCACCCGCTCGATGTCCCGGTGCACCATGCGGGCGTAGGCATCAGTGGGCGTCATGGCGGGTTGCAGATCGGACAGATACATCTCGGTGGTCAACCGCGCCACATCCTTGGCGCGGTAGGCCTCGTGGATCTGTTGGCACAGATCGCGCAGGCCGATGCGCTCGTACTTGGGGTTTTGCGCCACGAACTCGGGCAGGATGCGCCACAGCGGCTGGTTGCGGTCGTAGTCGTCCTTGAACTGCTGCAGCGCCGTGACCAGGGTGTTCCAGCGGCCTTTGGTGATGCCGATGGTGAACATGATGAAAAAGCTGTAGAGACCGGTCTTTTCGACAATCACGCCATGTTCGGCGAGGAATCGGGTGACGATGGCGGCCGGGATGCCGGTGGCGTCGAAGTCGCCGTTGATGTTCAGCCCCGGGGTGACGATGGTCGACTTGATCGGGTCGAGCATATTGAAGCCGTCGGCCACGGCGCCAAATCCGTGCCAGTCGTCGGCGGCGTGCAGCAGCCAGTCGTCGCGCTCGCCGGTGCCCTCTTCCGCCAGCACGTTGGGGCCCCAGACCTTGAACCACCAGTCCTGGCCGTAATCGGCATCGACCTTGCGCATGGCGCGGCGGAAATTCATGGCCTCCAGAATGCTTTCCTCCACCAGCGCGGTGCCGCCCGGCGGCTCCATCATGGCCGCGGCCACATCGCAAGAGGCAATGATGGCGTACTGCGGCGAGGTGGAGCTGTGCATCAGATAAGCCTCGTTGAAGCGGTGAAAATCGAGTTCCTGGTTTTGCGCGTTCTGCACCAGAATCTGCGAGGCTTGGCTCAAGCCAGCGAGCAGCTTGTGTGTGGACTGGGTTGCGAACACCATCGCATCCTTGGTGCGCTCACGGTCCGGGCCGATGGCATGCATGCCACGGTAAAAGTCGTGAAAGCAGGCGTGCGGCAGCCAGGCTTCGTCGAAATGCAGGGTGTCGATATGGCCATCGAGCATCTGCTTGATGGTGTCCACGTTGTAGAGCACGCCGTCGTAGGTGGACTGGGTGATGGTGAGCACGCGCGGCTTGATTTTTCCTGCCAGATGGCGGGTCAGCGGATTTTCGGCAATTTTTCGGGCGATGTTTTCAGGCTTGAACGCCTCGCGCGGAATCGGGCCGATGATGCCGTAGTGGTTGCGCGTTGGCGTGAGAAACACCGGCAGCGCGCCGGTCATGATGATGGCGTGCAGGATGCTCTTGTGGCAGTTACGGTCCACCACAACCACATCCCCCGGCGCCACGGTGGAATGCCACACCATCTTGTTCGAGGTGGACGTGCCGTTGGTGACGAAAAACAGATGGTCGGCGTGGAAGATGCGCGCCGCATTGCGCTCGCTCGCCGCCACCGGGCCGGTGTGGTCGAGCAACTGGCCGAGTTCGTCCACCGAATTGCAGACGTCGGCGCGCAGCAGGTTTTCACCGAAGAACTGGTGAAACATCTGCCCCACCGGGCTTTTCAGAAAGGCCACGCCACCGGAATGTCCGGGGCAGTGCCAGGAGTAGGAGCCGTCGGCCGCGTAGCCGACGAGCGCGCGGAAAAACGGCGGTGCCAGCGTCTCCATATAAGAGCGCGCCTCGCGGATGATGTGGCGGGCCACAAACTCCGGCGTGTCCTCGAACATGTGGATGAATCCGTGCAGCTCGCGCAGGATGTCGTTCGGAATGTGGCCCGAGGTGCGCGTCTCACCGTACAGGTAGATGGGAATTTCGGCGTTGCGGAAGCGGATTTCCTCGATAAAGGCGCGCAGCGAATGCAGCGCGGCCGCCTCGACACCTTCTTCCGCCGTGGCGAATTCTTCATCATCGATGGAGAGAATGAAGGCGCTCACCCGGCTTTGCTGCTGCGCGAAGCTGGACAGGTCGCCATAGCTGGTCACGCCCAGCACCTCCATGCCCTCCTTCTCGATGGCCTGCGCCAGCGCGCGGATGCCCAGACCCGACGAGTTCTCGGAGCGGAAATCCTCGTCAATGATGACAATGGGAAAACGAAAGTGCATGACGGCTCCGGCGCGGAAGGGATAAAGTGCGAGAGTGTAGGAAATCCCGATGACCCAATGAAAAACAACGTTGCAACACGGAAGGCGCGCTGATGGATAACCCGACTGCCTGGTGGATTCTGGCCGGTTTTTTTGTCGCCATGGAACTGGTGAGCGGCACGTTTTACCTGCTCATGCTCGCCATCGGCGCGGTGGCCGGGGCGTTGGCGGCGCACGCCGGCCTGCAGCCCCCGCTGCACTGGGTGGCGTTCACGCTGGTGGGCGGTGGTGCGGTTGTCGCGCTCTACCTCAGCCGCCGCCTTTTGGGCAAACGCACCGCCGAGGATGTGCGGCACGACAACCTTGATCTCGGCGCCACGGTGAACGTCACCGGCTGGTCCGCCGACGGCGTGGCGCGGGTGCATTACCGTGGGGCCGACTGGACAGCCCGCCCGGCGCGGCGCGGTGCGCTGCATACCGGCCCGCACCGCATCGCCGGGCAGGACGGCAATGTGCTGCTGATCGAACCCCTGCCCGCCGCGCGCAACCCCGCACAAGACGACACCAACGCACAACACAATCCGGGCTGATGCGCTGAGTCCACACTGATTCACCACTAGGGAGATTGACATGGAAGTTGCCATCATTCTGGCCGTCATCGCCGTGCTGTTTGTCAGCCGCGGCATCAAGATCGTGCCGCAGCAAAACGCCTGGATTCTGGAGCGTCTGGGGCGCTATCACTCCACCCTGCAGCCCGGGTTGAACATCATCATTCCCTTCATCGACAGCGTGGCCTACAAGCATTCGCTCAAAGAAATTCCGCTCGACGTGCCCAGCCAGGTCTGCATCACCAAGGACAACACCCAGCTCACCGTGGACGGCGTGCTGTATTTCCAGGTGACTGACGCCATGCGCGCCAGCTACGGCTCCTCCAACTACATCGTCGCCATCACCCAGCTGGCGCAGACCACGCTGCGCTCGGTGGTCGGCAAGCTGGAGCTCGACAAGACCTTCGAGGAGCGCGAATTCATCAACCACAGCATCGTGAATTCGCTCGACGACGCCGCAGCGACCTGGGGCGTGAAAGTGCTGCGCTACGAAATCAAGGACCTCACGCCGCCCAACGAAATCCTGCACGCCATGCAGCGCCAAATCACCGCCGAGCGTGAAAAACGTGCCGTGATCGCCACCTCGGAGGGCGCACGCCAGCAGGCCATCAACGTGGCCGAAGGCGAGCGCCAGGCCTTCATCGCCCGATCCGAAGGGCAAAAGCAGGCGGCCATCAATCATGCCCAGGGTGAAGCCGCAGCCATCGAGGCGGTGGCCAACGCCACGGCGCATGCGCTGGAAGTCGTGGCCGCAGCCATTCAAAAGCCCGGCGGCACGGAGTCGGTGCAACTCAAGGTCGCGCAGCAAGGACTGGAGACTTACGCAAATCTCGCCAAGACCAGCACCACCCTCATCGTGCCGGGCGACATGAGCCAGGCGGCCGGGCTCATTGCCTCGGCCATGACCGTGCTGAAGAAAACCCAGTGACCGACGCACTTTCAGCACCCTTGGCGTGCGAGGCGGCACTGGCTGCGCTGATTGAGCCTGATCCATCGCGCAAAGTGGCACGCGCACTGGCCTTGCGCGCCGATCTGCAGTCCGGGTATCTGCGCATCGACCCGGCTGCCAGCGTGCAGCCTGCAGCCGACAGCGCCCTGCCCGGCAGACCGGACAAGCCCGCGCTGATCCCCGCGCAACAGATGCCGAGGCGCAATCCGCGCGACCCGAAAGGTCACGCGGCGCTGCTGCACTCCATTGCCCACATCGAGTTCAACGCCATCAACCTCGCGCTTGATGTTGTCTGGCGTTTTCCGTTGCTGCCTGAAGACTTTTACCGCGACTGGATTCGCGTGGCCGCCGAAGAGGCGGAACACTTCACCCTGCTGCGCACACACTTGCGTGACAAGGGCGCCGAGTACGGCGATTTCCCGGCCCATAACGGCTTGTGGGACATGGCCGAAAAAACCAGCGCCGACCTGCTCGCCCGCATGGCCCTGGTGCCACGCACGCTGGAGGCCCGTGGCCTGGATGTGAACCCGAGCATCCGCGCCAAGCTGGCTGCTGCGGGCGATTTGCGCGGCGCGGAGATTCTCGACCGCATTTTGGCCGATGAAATCGGCCACGTCGCCATTGGCAACCGCTGGTATCACTGGGCCTGCGCCCGCGCCGAACGCGCGCCCATCGCCACCTACGACGCCCTTGCCGCGCAATACGGCGCCCCGCGCATCAAGCCACCCTTCAATCGCGAGGCTCGCCTCAAGGCCGGATTCAGTGCGGAAGAAATGGCGTGGCTGGAGCGTGCAATCTAAAACGGGTATTCAAGCCCGGTTTTCGGGTTTGATCCCTCTCTCCCGGTTCTTGCGTTGCGCGGCCAGCCCGCCTGGTTTGTGCGCTGCCGCGGCCTCTGAGCAACCCAACCCCGCACGCGGGCCAGGTGTCCCTGAAGAAACGACTATGCGCTACAAGGTGAACGGCAGCGCCGAGATGA
>JAFGXB010000078.1 GCA_016936875.1 Burkholderiaceae bacterium
AACCCGTTGGGGGCGGCTGCATGAACGCGGCTGCCCTCAATTCTGTTTCTTGAGAGATTCGCCGGAAACCATCATGTCAGAAACTGCCCAAGACCAGCCATTGTGGTGTCCGTCGTCGCAGCGCATTGCGGCGTCTCACATCGAGTCCTTCCGCCTCTGGGTCAATGCACGGCATGGCCTGCAATTGCAGGATTACCAGGCCCTGCTCGACTGGTCCGTGGCAGAGCAGGCCCTGTTTTGGGATGCCGTCTGGCAGACTTCAGACGTCATCGCGCAGCACAAGGGCGAGCGGGTGCTGATTGACGCAGACCGCATGCCCGGCGCACGTTTCTTCCCCGATGCGCAACTGAATTTTGCGCAAAACCTGCTGCGGCGCAACGACGCCGCCGTTGCCCTGCATTTCTGGGGAGAAGACCGGGTGCAGCGCAGCGTGAGCTGGCGCCAACTGCACGCCGAAGTGTCTCGGCTGCAGCAGGCCTTGCGGAGCTGGGGTGTGGAGCCGGGGGACCGGGTTGCGGCCTATATGCCCAATCTGCCCGAGACGGTCATTGCCATGCTGGCGGCCACGAGCCTCGGCGCCACTTTCACTTCAGCCTCGCCGGATTTTGGTGTGCAAGGCGTGGTAGACCGTTTCGGCCAGACTCAGCCCAAGGTGCTGATTGCGTGCGACGGCTATTTCTACAACGGCAAGACGTTTTCCAATCTGGACAAACTCGCCGCGATCATTCCGCAATTGCCTTCTCTGGTGAAGACCCTCATCGTGCCCTATGTGGCGCAGGCCACAGAGACAACGCCCGACATCGCAGCACTCCAGGGCGCGCAGGTTTGGGACGGTGCACTGCGTGCGTTCACCCCGCAGGCGGTGCAATTCGCCATGCTGCCTTTCGATCATCCGGTTTACATCCTGTATTCCAGTGGCACGACCGGAGCGCCCAAATGCATCGTGCACCGCGCGGGTGGCGTGTTGCTCAAGCACCTGGCGGAGTTGCGCTTGCAGGTGGATATTCACGCGGAGGATCGGGTGTTTTTTTTCACCACCTGCGGCTGGATGATGTGGAACTGGCTGATGTCCGCCCTCAGCCAGGGCGCAACAGTCTGCCTGTACGACGGGTCTCCGGGCCTGCGCGACAACGCCATCCTGTTCGACTATGCCGACGCCGTGGGCTTCACCCACCTGGGCACCTCGGCCAAGTTCATCGAGGCGCTGGGCAAGTCCGCCGCCGCGCCCAGGCAGACCCACCAGCTCGCCCACTTGCGCACCATCATGTCCACCGGCTCGCCGCTGGCGGCCGAGGGGTTTGACTACATCTACAACAAGGTCAAGACGGACGTCTGCCTGAGTTCACTCTCGGGCGGAACCGATCTGGTGGCCTGTTTCATCGCCGGTTCGCCGATGAACCCGGTCTGGCGCGGAGAAATTCAGGCGTGTGCGCTGGGCATGGCCGTGATCGTGGCGGATGACGACGGCAAGCCGCTGCCCGATGGGCAGAAGGGCGAGCTGGTGTGCGCCAAACCCTTCCCGTCGATGCCGCTGGGTTTTCTGGTGAACGGCAGCCTGGAACAGGGCGCGCAGAAATATTTTGAGGCCTATTTCGCGCAGTTCCCGAATGTCTGGTGGCATGGAGACTACATCGCGCGCACGCCGCACGGCGGCTACATCATTTACGGTCGCTCCGACGCCACGCTGAACCCCGGAGGGGTGCGCATCGGTACGGCGGAGATCTACCGCCAGGTCGAGCGCATCGACGCCGTGCTGGAATCGCTGGTCATCGGCCAGAATTGGCCTCCGGGTGCTTACGGTGATGTGCGCGTGGTGCTGTTCGTGCGCCTGCGCGAAGGGGTTGTGCTCGACGACGCACTGATTGATGCCATCAAGCGCCAGATTCGCAACAACACCACACCGCGCCATGTGCCGGCGCGCGTGGTGCAGGTGCGCGACATTCCCCGCACCAAGAGCAACAAGATCGTGGAAATCGCGGTGCGCAATCTCATTCACGGCGACCCGGTGAAAAACCTCTCCGCGTTGGCCAACCCCGAGGCGCTGGACGAATACCGCGCCTTGCGCGCGGAGCTGGAGCGCGCCTGATCCGCTGATCAGCAGGTGCGGCTGATCCAGAGCTTGCGCAGCGGTGTCAGGCTGATGCGCTGATGCAGCACAGCGAAATCGGCGCGCTCGATTTCGCGCAACAACGCCAACGCCATGGCGCCCAGCGCACGCAGCGGCGCGGTCTGCTCCCGCGGGAACGGCGCAAGCCCGGCAAGTGCCGAATCCAGGGTCTGGCGGGTCAGCGCCGCCTGCTCGCCGAGCAGGGCGAGCACACCGGCGTCCATGCGGCGCTGTTGCAGTTGCGCCGCGGTGACGCCGTGGCGCTGTAAAGCGTCCAGCGGCAGATAGATCCGGCCCAGCGCCGCATCCCGCCCCAGATGCCGAATACTGCTGACCAGGCGCAAGCCCACGCCGAGTTCTTCCGCCGCGGCGAGCGCCTCAGAAGACGTGAAGCCGAGGAGCGCGGCGCCATTGCGCACGGTCTGCCCGCTGCCCATTCTGGCGTAGTGCAGCAGCGCGGGGCGATCCATCCAGCGGTTCTGTTGCAGGTCGATCCGCACACTGTCGATCACCCCGCGCAGCGCGTCTGCAGACAGGCCGCACGTTTGCACAAACGGCCCGAGCGCGCGCAAGGCCGGATGTTCCGCCGCGCCTCTTTCCATGGCGCTGCACTGCGCATCCCACCACGCCAGCTTGGTTTGCGCCACGGAAAGATCGCTGACCGTCGTCACGATGGCGCGCACCTGCACATGACACTCCAGCAACGCCGCCCATGCAGCGCGCCGCCCCGGCGCACAACGCTGCAAGGCATAGTAGGCGGACGATCCCGGAGGCGGGCCACGCAAGGCGGTGTTCATGTTGGTCGAGGCAT
>JAFGXB010000079.1 GCA_016936875.1 Burkholderiaceae bacterium
GCCGAAGACCAGGAACATGGGAAGAATGGTGAGCAGATTGCCCGAAGCCAGCGCCGCACCGATTCGCGAGGAGTCGCCGCCCTGCGCAACGGCAGTTGCCGCAGGCGCGGGTCCCGCGGCAGTCGCCGGGCCTGCTGACGCAGCGGACGTCGCTGCCGAGGCAACCGAAGACCCCGCCGCCTGCGCGCCGCTTGCCGCGCCCATCAACCCGGCGACCAGGCCGCTCGCGCCGCTGCCGCTCGCTGCAGGGGCGGCTGTGCCGCCGTCCTCATCCGGCTCGGAAATGCTCACCGTGCCATTGCCGCCAAAGCCGCTCAAACTCACGGTGGCGAGTTTTTCAATCGGCGGATAGCACAGCCCCGCATCGGCGCAGCCCTGATACGTCACCAGCATTTTGAAGGTGGCTGGCGCCTTGAGCACAGGCAGTGGAATGGAGACCAGATCGCGGTAATGCGCCACGTCATGGCCGAGGTTTTTATCGAAGATCACATGCGCGGGCGGAAAGTCGGGCTTGCCCAGTTCCACACCCGGAGTCTGCGATTCAAAGTGGAATCGCTCCTGATACATGTAATACCCCTGGTGCGCCTTGAATTGCAGCAGCACGGTCTTGGCATCCTGGGCCTTGGCGGTGAACTGGAAGGCCTCGTCCGGCGGCAGGAACTCACCCTGCTGCGCATGCGCCACCGGCAGCAACACGCCAGCCCAGAGCAATGAAACGCTGAAGAGCAGGCGGCTGAGCAGCTCCCAGAAGCGGGCGCGGTGCCTTGATGTTGTGACGCGTTGGCGCATGAAGAGTCTCCGATGTCTTGTTGTTTGGTCGATGCGCGGGCGACAACCTGACACTGCAGACAAGCTGGCGCGCGCATATGCAACGAAATATAAGTCTGAAATCATATTTGAATGTGTTGGGAATTGCCCTGTATGCCACTCAGGCAGGCGCTATGCCCGAAAGCGCCGCTGGGTGAGCGTGCGCGCCAGCCACCACGCCAGCAACAGATCAAAAATCAGCACCGCCAGATGCAGCCAGCCGTTTGCATCAAACTGACCGAAGAACAGCGGCCGCACCAGTTCGACCGCCGCATGCAGCGGCAACACCTGCGCGACCCATTGCAGCGGCAGGGGCAGTGCGTTCAGCGGGAAATACACGCCGGACAAAAACGTCATCGGCGTGAGCACCAGGGTGAAGTAGTAGGTGAAAAAGTCGTAGCCGCGTGCCTTGGCATTGACGATGAGGCCGATGGCCGAGAACACCAGCCCGGTGAGCAATAACAGGGGCAGCGCGAGCAGCAAGGTCCATTCCCGGCTGATGCCCAGCACCACAATCACGGCCAGTATGGCCACGCCGCTGAGCATGGATTTGCTCGCCGCCCAGGTGAGTTCGCCCAGCAACACATCGTCCAGCGCGGTGGGGGTGACGCGTATCGCATCCCAGGTTTTTTGCACATGCATGCGCGAAAACGCGGAATACAGTGCCTCGAAACTCGCTGCCATCATCACGCTCATGCAAATGGCACCCGAGGCCAGGAACTGGATATAGGGCACGCCATGCACCTGTCCGACAAGCGAACCCACGCCAAACCCAAAGGCCACCAGCGTGATGAGCGGCTCGGCGATATTGCCGACCAGACTGGGAATGGCGAGCTTTTTCCAGACAAGGAAATTGCGTTGCCAAATGGGGAAGAAGCGCAATCGGCGGCGTTCTGCAAGGCGGGGCAAAGACATGGGCAGGTCGGCGTTCAGGAACAGTGCGGGTCAATCACGCAACTGCCGCCCGGTGAGTTTGAGAAAAACATCTTCAAGATTGGCGCGGCGATGCATCACCCGCAATTCCGGCAGCGCCTCCAGCGCATGGAGTGCCGGTGCGCCGTGGTTGGTGTATGCAAACAAACCGTCGCCGCTGCGCTCCAGACGCTGCACAAGGGGGCGCAGTAATTGTTCTGCGGCGTCGAGACCTTCACCGTCCATCTCGATGACTTCGGCTTCGACCTGTTCGGCAATCAGCGCGCGCGGCGTGTCCTCAGCGATGCGCCGCCCGTGATCGAGCACCAGGATGCGGTGACAAAGTCGCTCGGCCTCGTCCATGAAGTGCGTCGTCAGCAGGAGCGACTTGCCCTGCGCGGTCAACACCTTCAGACGCTCCCAGATGAGGTGCCGCGCCTGCGGATCGAGACCCGTTGTCGGTTCGTCTAGAAAAATCAGATCCGGGTCGTTGACGAGCGCGCGCGCCAAACTCAAGCGCCGTCGCATGCCGCCCGACAACTCGCTGATGCGCGCCTTGGCCTTCGATTCAAGGGCGGCAAAGGCCAGCAGTTGCGGCAAGCGCGGACGCAGCTCGGCGTCACGCAGGCCAAAATACCGCCCGAACACCATCAGATTTTCTTCCACGGTGAAATCGGGATCGAGGCTGTCAAACTGGGTCACGACACCCACGCGCAACCGCGCCTGCCGCGCGCTGTCTGGCACGGGCTGGCCCATGAGCAAAATGCGCCCACTGTCAGGCCGGGCGAGGCCAAGACAAAGCTGAATGGTGGTGGTCTTGCCCGCCCCATTGGGGCCAATGATGCCGTAACACTCCCCTGGCTGCAGGCGCAAGCTCAGGCCATCCACCACCTGTAACTGGCCGTAGCGCTTGCGCACAGTATCGAGTTCCAGCAAGGCTGGAGGTAAATCTGGCGCGAGGTGGGATTGCAGATCTGGCATGGAGATCGATGCTACGGTGCGCCCGCAAACTTTGCCGTGCGCCAATGAAAAACGCCAGCGGTTGCTGGCGTTCTTTGCAAAAGGTCGAAGCAGAAGGCCGCGGATTTACTCCGACTTATCTTCCACTGGCGCTGCATCCACGTCGGGACGATCGACCAGCTCGATCAGCGCCATCGGTGCGTTGTCACCCACGCGAAAGCCGAACTTCAGCGTGCGCGTATAGCCGCCCGGGCGGGTTGCGTAGCGAGGCCCGAGCACATTGAACAGCTTGGCCACCGAATCCCGGTTGCGCAGGCGGTCGAAGGCCAGACGGCGATTGGCCAGAGATGGCTTCTTGCCCAAGGTGATCAGAGGCTCAACCACTGCGCGCAGCTCCTTAGCCTTAGGCAGCGTGGTTTTGATGGCCTCGTGTTCGATCAGCGAATTGGCCATATTGCGAAACATGGCCTTGCGATGACCGGAGGTGCGATTGAGTTTGCGAAGTCCGTTTCCGTGACGCATGGTGCTTTCCTTTCATTATCAATAAGGGCCAGCCGGATCAGGTACTGGCCTTGCACTGCCGGATACTCCATCCGGCAAATCTGATTTTTTCAGCGAATCAGCGCTTGTCCAAGCCGCTAGGCGGCCAGTTTTCAAGCTTCATACCCAAGGTCAAACCACGCGCAGCGAGCACTTCCTTGATTTCGTTCAGTGACTTGCGGCCCAGATTGGGAGTCTTGAGCAACTCGGTCTCGCTGCGTTGAATGAGGTCGCCGATGTAATAGATGTTCTCCGCCTTGAGGCAGTTGGCAGAGCGCACGGTCAGTTCAAGTTCGTCCACCGGACGCAACAGGATCGGGTCGTAAGTTTGCGCACCTGCGGCGGCTTCCGCGGCCTCAGTGGTTTCCGCACCCTCCAGGTTGGCGAACACAGAGAGTTGCTCAACCAGAATACGGGCAGAAGAACGAATGGCCTCCTCGGCACTGACGACACCGTTGGTCTCGATTTCCATGACCAGTTTGTCCAGATCGGTCCGCTGCTCCACGCGGGCGCTTTCAACGGCATAGCTCACACGCCGCACCGGCGAAAACGACGCGTCCAGCACGATATGCCCAATGCTCTTGCCGCCTTCATCCCCGTAGTTGCGCAAGGTGCCAGGAACATAACCACGTCCCTTTTCCACCTTGATTTGCATATCGAGCTTGCCGCCGTGCGACAGATGCGCGATCACATGTTCCGGATTGATGATCTCCACGTCATGCGGCGTCTGGATGTCGGCTGCAGTCACCACGCCTTCACCTTCTTTGCGCAGCGATAGAGTCACTTCATCGCGGTTGTGCAGCTTCAACACCACGCCCTTGAGGTTGAGCAACACCCCGATCACGTCTTCCTGCAGCCCATCGACCACGGAATACTCGTGGAGCACCCCATTGATGCTGACTTCGGTCGGCGCATAGCCGACCAGCGAGGACAACATGACGCGGCGCAGCGCGTTACCCAGCGTATGGCCGTAGCCACGCTCGAACGGCTCCAGAACAACTTTGGAGCGATTGTGACCGAGCGATTCAACCTGAATCGATTTGGGACGAAGAAGTGCTGTTTGCATGAGGCTTCCTGTTCAATACCCTCCGCTCGTTACGCGGATAAGGCCGAGGTGAGCAGTCGCAGCCAAAGATTGGCCCGACACAGACATGCCTTGGCGCGCGCCAAGGCATGAAAACTAGAAAAATTAACGTGAATACAACTCGATGATCAGCGATTCGTTAATGTCGCTGGCAAAGGCATCTCGGTCCGGGCCCTTTTTGAACACGCCTTCCATCTTGGCGGCGTCAACCTGAACCCACTCCGGGAATCCGTTGGATTCAGCCAGTTTCACCGCCTCTTGAATGCGCGTTTGGTTGCGCGACTTTTCACGCACGGCAACCACATCGCCCGCCTTGACCTGGGCGGAGGGAATGTTGAGCAACTTGCCGTTTACGGTGATGGAGCAGTGGCTTACCAATTGCCGTGCTTCAGCGCGCGTGCTGCCGTAACCCATGCGATACACCACATTATCGAGACGCGACTCCAGCAAGCCGAGCAGATTACCGCCGGTGTTCCCGGAACGACGCTGCGCCTCTTCGTAATAGCGGCGGAACTGGCGCTCAAGCACGCCGTACATACGCTTGACCTTTTGCTTTTCACGCAGTTGCTTGCCGTAGTCAGAGGTACGAGCACCCGAGGTACGGCCATGCTGGCCAGGCTTGGTTTCGAGTTTGACTTTAGAGTCAATGCCACGACGCGCGCTCTTGAGAAAGAGATCTGCGCCTTCGCGGCGGGTCAGTTTGCCTTTAGCACCAATAAAACGAGCCACTTGGAATTCCTTTCAATACTGCCATGCCATTCAACGCATGGGAGCCCGAGAACTTCGGGCAGTGGGCTTAAACAAAGACGCTCAGCCGCCACGCAAATGGCGCACTGAGCGGCACGGGTGAAATTAAACGCGGCGGCGCTTCGGCGGACGGCAGCCGTTGTGCGGAATGGGCGTCACGTCTTCGATCAAGGTGACCTTGATACCCAGATTATTCAGTGCGCGCACAGACGATTCGCGCCCAGGGCCAGGGCCCTTGATGAACACTTCCAGATTCTTGATGCCGTACTCAAGCGCGATGCGGCCAGCCTGCTCGGCTGCAACCTGCGCCGCGAACGGAGTGGACTTGCGCGACCCTTTAAAACCTTGCGCACCAGAAGACGACGCAGACAGCGCATTACCTTGGCGGTCCGTGATCGTGATGATGGTGTTGTTGAACGAGGCGTGCACATGCGCGATGCCGTCAGAAACATTCTTGCGAACTTTCTTGCGGGCGCGCTGCGCAGCGCTGTTCTGGGTGGATGGTTTAGCCATTGACTTGGATCCTTACTTATTTCTTCAGCGAGATGCTGCCCTTGCGCGGCCCCTTGCGGGTTCGCGCATTGGTACGCGTGCGTTGACCGCGAACCGGCAAACCACGGCGGTGACGGAAGCCACGGTAGCAGCCCAGATCCATCAAACGCTTGATGTTGACGGAAATCTCACGGCGCAAATCACCTTCAATGGTGAGTTTACCAATTGCATCCCGCACCTTCTCGAGCTCTGCGTCGGAAAGATCTTTGATGCGCTTGTTGTAAGGAACGCCCGAAGCATCACAAATGGCGCGCGCAGTTGTGCGGCCAATCCCATAAATGGCCGTCAGGCCGATTTCGGAGTGCTGTTGTGGCGGAATGTTAATACCAGCAATACGTGCCATTGAATACCTCGAACTTCAAAAATTATCTGGGCTCAACCCTGGCGCTGCTTATGACGCGGGTCAGTGCAAATCACACGCACAACACCTTTGCGGCGAATGATTTTGCAATTACGGCACATTTTTTTGACTGATGCGCTCACTCTCATGATGATCCTCTCTTACTCTTACTTGGCACGGAAAACGATCCGTGCGCGTGATAAATCGTAGGGCGTCAATTCAACGGTGACCTTGTCACCCGGAAGAATACGGATATAGTGCATGCGCATTTTCCCGGAAATATGGCCCAACACCGAGTGACCATTTTCTAGCTTAACCCGGAAAGTCGCATTCGGAAGATTTTCCAGAATCTCCCCCTGCATTTGAATGACATCGTCCTTGGACATAAAACTCCGTTAGCGCGCGCCACCCAGGCCAGATTTAAAATTGGCTTTCTTGAGCAGTGCGTCGTATTGATGCGACATCGCATAGGCCTGAACCTGCGCCATGAAGTCCATTGTGACCACAACAATAATCAGCAGAGAAGTGCCGCCAAAACTAAACGGCACATTGTATTTCAAAACCAGAAATTCCGGGAGCAAACACACCAAAGTGATATAGATGGCACCCACCAAGGTCAGGCGCATCAACACCTTGTCTATGAATTTTGCCGTTTGTTCGCCTGGGCGAATTCCCGGAATGAATGCGCCGCCCTTTTTCAACTGATCCGCCGTCTCGCGGCTATTGAAAACCAAAGCCGTATAGAAGAACGCAAAGAAGATGATGGCCGTGGCATAGAGCAGAATATAAAGCGGCTGGCCCGGCGACAAAGCGCCAGAAATATCTTTCAACCAACCCATCCCCTTGGTCGCACCAAACCAGCTCACCGCAGTCGCGGGCAACAGGATGATGGAGGACGCAAAGATCGGGGGAATCACACCTGCCATATTCAACTTCAGCGGCAGGTGAGAACTTTGCCCGCCATACACCTTATTGCCAACCTGGCGCCGCGCATAATTCACAAGAATCTTGCGCTGCCCACGCTCGACAAACACCACGAAATAGGTCACAAGAATCACAATGGCCAGCACGAACAGCGCTACCAGCACACTCATGGCACCCGTGCTCACCAATTCCATCAGGCCTGCAATCGCAGAAGGCAGCCCAGCCACAATGCCGGCAAAAATGATGATCGAAATTCCGTTGCCAAGTCCGCGTTCGGTAATCTGTTCACCCAGCCACATCAAAAACATTGTTCCAGATGTCAGCGTGAGAACAGCGGACAACTGAAAACCGATGCCGGGGCTAATGACCAAACCTGGTGAGGCCTGTAGCGCCACGGCAATGCCAAACGACTGGAAAAGAGCCAGCAGCAATGTGAAATAGCGGGTGTATTGCGTGGTCTTCCGACGACCTGCCTCACCTTCCTTTTTAAGGGCTTCCAGAGAAGGCACGACATAAGTCAGCAGCTGCATGATGATCGATGCCGAGATATACGGCATGATGCCCAGCGCGAATACGGTAAACCGGGCGAGTGCACCACCCGAAAACATATTGAACAGGCCCAGAATTCCAGAGGAATTATTTTTAAATAGCTGTTGCAGATGCGTTGGGTCTATGCCCGGCACTGGAATATGCGCGCCAATGCGGTAGACAACCAGTGCGCCAAGCAGGAACAGCAAACGACGACCGAGATCGCCGTATTTGCTCTGCTGTGCCACGCTTGAACTGGCCATGTTTGTGATTCCGAGTTTTAGGCCGATGTGGCGATGTCAGCAACGCTGCCGCCAGCCGCTTCAATGGCGCTGCGTGCGCCTTTGGTGGCCAGTATGCCTTGCAGTTTGATGGCACGCGAAATTGCACCCGACGCAATGACTTTGACAGTGCGTGACAGATCTGGCACGAGGCCATGCGCCTTCAGAGTCAGCATGTCGATCTCGTCTTCTTGCATACGATTCAAATCGGACAAGGTCACTTGTGCGCTGTAGCGTGCGATCGGGGACTTGAACCCGCGCTTGGGCAAACGGCGCTGCAGGGGCATTTGGCCGCCCTCAAAACCAACCTTATGAAACCCGCCCGAACGGGACTTCTGACCTTTGTGACCGCGGCCTGCGGTCTTCCCGAGGCCAGAGCCGATTCCGCGGCCAACACGGCGCTTGGCATGTTTCGCCCCGTTTGCGGGCTTGATGGTATTAAGTTGCATATCGAATCTCACAAATTCTTCTGTTATGCGAAAACGTGGCAAACAGCAAGCCGGAGTCAGAGCTTGCCGCCGACGCTCATGCGCAAATTTCAACCAGATAACTGACTTTGCGGATCATTCCACGCACAGCCGCAGTGTCTTCCAGCTCGCGCACGCTGTTGAGCTTGCGCAGGCCCAGACCGCGCACTGTGGCACGGTGCGACTCACGCGTACCAATCACGCTGCGGACGAGCTTGATCTTGATGATTTTTTTGTCGCTCATGATGTTCAGCCCAGAATCTCTTCAACGGTTTTGCCACGCTTCATGGCAATTTCCTGGGCAGAATTCATATTGCCCAAGGCATCGAGGGTTGCACGCACCATGTTGTAAGGGTTCGTCGAGCCATGGCTCTTGGCGACAATATCGGTGATCCCGAGCACCTCAAACACGGCACGCATCGGGCCGCCAGCAATAATGCCCGTCCCCTGCACTGCAGGCAGCATCATGACATTCGCTGCACCGTGCTGCCCCATCACCTTGTGATGAAGAGTGCCACCTTTGAGGGGCACTTTCACCATATTGCGACGTGCCTGCTCCATTGCTTTTTGCACAGCAACCGGCACTTCACGCGCCTTGCCCTTGCCCATGCCGATCCGGCCATCTCCATCGCCCACCACGGTCAATGCGGCGAAGCCGAGAATGCGGCCACCCTTCACGACTTTGGTGACGCGATTGACCGCGATCATCTTCTCGCGCAGACCATCGTCACGCGCTTCGTTGGCAAATTTGTTTTGAACTTTAGCCATGATGTGCTCGTTCTCAGAACTTCAGGCCGGCTTCACGCGCAGCCTCTGCGAGCGCCTTCACGCGCCCATGAAAGCGGAAACCCGAACGGTCAAAGGCAACGGTTTCGATACCGGCAGCCTTGGCCTTTTCGGCGATACGCGTACCCACTGCAACAGCCGCGGCGAGATTGCCACCGTGGCCATTGCACTGCCCGCGCACTTCGGCCTCCACCGTGGAAGCGGAGGCGAGAATACGGTCGCCTTCAGCAGAAATGATGCTGGCGTAGATGTGCTGGTTAGTGCGATGCACGGACAGTCGCACAGCGCGCAGACGCGCGATACGGCGGCGGGTAGCCTGAGCACGGCGCAGGCGGGAAATGTTTTTGCTGATCATGATCCTGGCCCTTACTTCTTCTTGGTTTCCTTGATCACCACAACTTCGTCCGAATAGCGCACGCCTTTGCCCTTGTAGGGCTCGGGCGGACGATAAGCACGGACTTCAGCGGCGATCTGGCCAACGAGTTGCTTGTCCACACCCTTGATGATGATTTCGGTGGGAGTCGGCGTTTCTACCTTGATGCCTTCAGGCATATCTTTGACGATGGGATGCGAGAACCCAAGAGACAGATTCAACTTTGCACCTTGCGCTTGCGCCTTGAAGCCCACCCCAACCAAATTCAGCTTGCGCTCGAAACCCTTGGAGACACCATGAACCATCCCCGCAACCAGGGCGCGCATCGTGCCAGACATGGCATGTGCTTCGCGCGATTCATTGGCGGCAGAAAATGTCAGTGCGCCGTCGTCTTGCGCAATACGAACACCGGGGTACTGGGCGCGCTGCAGCTTACCCAAGCCCCCTTTGACGGCAATCATGTCGTCGCTGAGGCTCACCTCGACACCAGCGGGCACGGAAACGGGATATTTTGCAATACGTGACATGTTCGTCCTCCTTAGGCCACGTAGCAAAGCACTTCGCCACCCACACCCACTTGACGCGCCTTGCGATCCGTCATCAAACCTTGCGGGGTGGAGACAATTGCAACACCAAGACCGTTCATGACGCGCGGAATCGCTTCCTTGCCACGATAGACACGCAGGCCAGGACGGCTCACGCGCTCCAGGCGCTCAATAACCGGCTTCCCCGCGTAGTACTTCAGCGAAATTTCGAGATCGGCCTTGGCATCGCTTTCACGCCGGATATTGAATCCGTCAATGTAGCCCTCTTCGTGCAGGACTTGAGCGATTGCAGCTTTGATCTTCGAAGCGGGCATCGTTACCTTCGCCTTGGCGACCATCTGCGCGTTACGAATACGCGTCAGCATGTCGGCGATGGGATCACTCATGCTCATCAATACTCTCCTAAAAACTTTTTGGCGTCTGGCCGGAATGGTGAACCGAACTCGACTAACAGTCCGAATGAACGATTACCAGCTGGACTTGGTCACGCCAGGGATTTCCCCGCGGAACGCCAGCTCGCGAATTTTGCTGCGCGACAAGCCGAAACGGCGGAATGTTCCGCGCGGCCGACCGGTAATTGCGCAGCGATTACGCAAACGCGTCGGGCACGAATTGCGCGGCAGTTGCTGAATCTTCAAGCGCGCTTCATAACGCTCGTCAAAAGACTTGGAAGCATCATCAATGATGGCCTGCAACTCAGCGCGCTTTGGCGCAAATTTTGCAACCAGGTCTTCACGCTTCTTTTGACGATTGATGAGGGACAGTTTTGCCATGATGACCTCAGTTCTTGAAAGGGAAGCGGAATGCAGCGAGTAGCGCCTTGCACTCTTCGTCTGTTTTCGCCGTGGTGGTAACGCTGATGTTCAAGCCACGCAGCGCATCCACCTTGTCGTACTCGATTTCCGGGAAAATGATCTGTTCCTTGACGCCGATGTTGTAGTTGCCACGACCGTCAAAAGCACGCGCGGAAATACCACGGAAGTCACGCACGCGCGGCAGCGCAATGGTCACAAAACGGTCGAGGAAGTCGTACATCCGACCACCGCGCAACGTCACCATGCAGCCAATCGGCAGATCTTCACGAATCTTGAAGCCGGCAATCGCCTTGCGCGAGCGGGTGACCACGGGCTTCTGCCCGGCGATCTTGGTCAGATCACCAACAGCGTGCTCCATGACCTTCTTGTCAGCCACCGCCTCGGAAACCCCCATGTTGAGAGTCACCTTGGTCAGGCGCGGCACTTCCATGACCGACTTGTAGCCAAATTTGGCCATCAACTCGGGAACGACCTTGTCTTTGTAAATCGTCTGCAGGCGCGACATAAATCCTCCGGTCAGCCCTTGATCTGCTCGCCACTGGACTTGAAGACGCGCACTTTGCCGCCATCCGCCAGAATCTTGAAGCCGACGCGATCCGCTTTGCCGGTCGCCGGGTTGTAAATAGCCACATTGCTCTGATGAACCGCCAGGTCACGCGACACCACGCCGCCCGCCTCGCCCTTCATCGGATTGGGGCGCACATTTTTTTTCACAGTGTGCACACCCTCGACCACGATGTGGTCAGCATCAACACGCGAGGAGACCCTGCCGCGGCGACCCTTGTCGCTGCCGGCAATGACAATCACCTCATCATCTTTGCGAATCTTGTTCATCACAAATCCTTTTCTCGCCAGCTCAAAGCACTTCAGGTGCCAGAGAAACGATTTTCATGAATCGCTCGGTACGCAGCTCGCGCGTCACCGGCCCGAAAATGCGAGTCCCGATCGGCTCAAGCTTCGCATTGAGCAGAACGGCGGCATTGCCGTCGAACTTGATCAGGGAGCCATCCGCCCGGCGAACGCCTTTGGCTGTGCGAACAACCACAGCGCTATAGACCTCGCCTTTTTTCACGCGGCCACGCGGCGCAGCTTCTTTGATGCTGACCTTGATGATGTCGCCCACGCCGGCATAGCGACGTTTGGAGCCGCCAAGCACCTTGATACACATGACGGATTTGGCGCCCGTGTTGTCGGCGACATCCAGTCTGGATTGCGTCTGAATCATGTAATTTCCTTCACCCAACTTAGCGCGCTGTGCACGCCAGTCTTGGCTCCCTGGTGCGGGAATTGACTTATGTGGTTCTTCTCTCAAGCAGGTGAGCCAGCAAGAGCGGCGCTGTGCTTAAAAGGCGAAGCATCAAATTGTGCAGCGTCCTATCACGCCTGTCAACAAGTTTTTTGCGTCTCTGCTGGACGCCTCAGCCTTTGCGCGTAGTACGACGCCTCCGGCAGGCCAATTCGCTCGCGACCACGGAGACGAGCGCGACAACACCATAATCCCAGACAGATCCTTCTCGAATGAATCCCCCCCCCACGACTGCAAGATGCGCGGCCCACGCGGCCAATCCAGCCCACAGTGCGCGACGCCTAGTCGAAGCTGCGCAGGATCGCCCCCAGACCAAGGCCGCCAGCGCGCCAGTGACCGCGCCGACAAACAGGGGCATGACGCTGGTCTGCACAAACCAAAGCAAAAAGATCGAGATCATGAAACGTGATAGAAAGATAGGCTTTTTTGCGTACCAGATGCGCTCTAGACTGCCGTTTGCCCCGATGCGGACCACGGAATCTGCTGTGATACTGCCCCCTGCATCGTCAACCGCGGAAACCTCTGGCGCATTCTTGGATTGATCAAGATCAGTCGCGCAAAGGCACGACAGTTCTTAAAATCACGATTTACTTATGTTGCTCGCTGCTATCGGACTCAACCACCAAACCGCCCCAGTCGGGGTGCGGGAGCGTCTGGCGTTCTCGACAGACACCTTGGTGGACGCATTGCAGCGCCTGAGGGCCTCCGTGCTGTCGGGCAAAAGCAACGGCCCAGTTGAAGCGGCAATTCTATCGACTTGCAACCGCACCGAGATCTACTGCGCGGCCGAAAATGACCCGCGCGACGCGCTGCTGCACTGGCTGTCGAGCGAGCGTAATGTGCAACCGGGCGATCTGTCCGACCATAGTTACAGACTGGTGCAGGATGGCACTGTGCGGCACGCCTTTCGTGTGGCCAGCGGGCTGGACTCCATGGTGCTGGGCGAGCCACAGATTCTGGGGCAAATGAAGGAAGCCGTGCGCGTGGCCTCCGACTCTGGCGCCCTGGGCAGCACCTTGAATCAGATGTTCCAGCGCACGTTCTCCGTGGCCAAGGAAGTGCGCACCAATACCGAGATTGGCGCGCATTCGGTGAGCATGGCGGCGGCCAGCGTGCACTTGGCCCAAACCGTGTTCGAGAGTCTGAATGATTGCCGCGTGCTGTTCATTGGCGCAGGCGACATGATTGAGCTCGTCGCCACCCATTTTGCTGCGCACCAGCCCAAGAGCATGGTGATTGCCAACCGCACAATCGAGCGCGGCACGCGTCTGGCGCAACGCTTTGGGGCGGAGGCAATCCGCCTGTCCGACGTGCCGCAGCGTCTGGCGGAGTTCGATGTGGTCGTCACCAGCACTGCCAGCACACTGCCCATCATCGGCCTGGGCGCTGCCGAGCGCAGTATCAAGCAACGGCGTCACAAACCCGTGGTCATGGTCGATCTGGCCGTTCCGCGCGATATCGAGCCTGAAGTCGCGCAGCTTCGCGACGTGTACCTGTATTCGGTCGACGATCTCTCGGCCCTGGTGCGCAGCAACACGGAAAAGCGTCAGGCCGCCATTGAGCAGGCTGAAGCCATCATCGAAAACCGGGTGCACGGGTTTCTCGAATGGCTGGATCTGCGCTCGCAGGTGCCCCTGATTCAACGCCTGCAATCGCAGAGTGAGCAGTGGCAGCTCCACGAAGTCGAACGTGCGCGCCGCTTGCTGGCGCGTGGCGAGTCGCCCGAGGCCGTGCTCGACACACTCGCCCGCGGCTTGTCGCACAAATTCCTGCATGGCGCTTTCACGGCGCTGCATCACGGCGATCCGGGGCATCGTCAAGTTGTGGCGCAAGCCGTCGAGCGGGTGTTTCTCTGCCCGCATCGGGGCGACCCCGAATCGTCCTCGGACGCTTCGGTCTAGCGGCGTCTCCCATCCGCACTGACTTTGCGCTGTGCGCCTGGGCGCACGGTTTCGTGCCTTGCCGCACCGCTTGAATCCTCTTCATGAAACCTTCCCTGCTGGACAAACTGGAGCAGATGCAGCGCCGCGCAAGCGAGCTCGACGCCCTGCTCGCCGCGCCCGATTGCACGGCCAATATGGCGCGCTATCGCAATATGACGCAAGAGCTGGCTGAACTGCAGCCCATCGTTGCGCTGCTCGATCAGTTCCAAGCGAAGACCGATGATCTGGCGCAAGCCCAATCCCTGTTGGGCGACCCAGATATGAAAGAACTTGCGCAACAGGAAATCCAGGACGCGCGCGCCGCGTTGACCGACCTGCAAGCGCAGCTGCAGGTGGCGCTGCTGCCGCGCGACCCGGACGACGGCCGCAATGTGTTTGTGGAAATTCGCGCGGGTACCGGCGGGGAGGAATCCGCCCTGTTCGCTGCCGATCTGTTGCGCATGTATGTGCGCTATGCGGAGCGCAAACGCTGGGGGACCGAGCTGATCAGCGAGAGCCCCAGCGATCTGGGCGGCTACAAGGAAGTCATCCTGCGCATTGCAGGCGAAGGTGCTTATGGGCTGCTGAAATATGAATCGGGCGGACACCGCGTGCAGCGCGTGCCGAAGACCGAAACCCAGGGCCGCATCCATACGAGTGCTGCGACCGTGGCCGTCCTGCCTGAAATGGACGAAGCGCAGGCGGTGCAGATCAACCCATCGGAGTTGCGCGTCGACACCTTCCGCGCCTCGGGCGCCGGTGGCCAGCACATCAACAAGACCGACTCGGCCATACGCATCACCCACTTGCCGACAGGGCTGGTGGTGGAATGCCAGGAGGAACGCTCGCAGCACCGCAACAAGGCGCGGGCGCTGTCCGTGCTGGCGGCGCGGCTTGCCGGGCGCGAGCGGCAGGCTCGGCAGGCGCAGGAGGCGGCCACGCGCAAAAGCCTGGTGGGCAGCGGCGACCGCTCCGACCGCATTCGCACCTACAACTTTCCGCAAGGCCGGGTCAGCGAGCACCGGATCAACCTCACGCTTTACAAGATTGACGCCATTCTCGACGGCGATCTGGACGAACTGCTCACCGCCTTGCAGACCGAAGATCAGGCCGAGCAACTTGCCGCGCTGGGCGAGGGTTGAGATGACCACACTGGCCGATTGGATTGGCGCCAGCGGTCTGGTCCGTCTGGACGCGCAAGTCCTCGTCAACGCAGTGCTGGGCTGGAGCCGCGCACAACAGGCGGCGCATCCTGAGCAAGCTCTCTGCGCCGCGAATCTGGCTCGGCTCAACGCCCTCGCCGCCCGCCTGCGGGCTGGCGAACCGATGGCCTATGTGCTGGGCGAGCGGGAGTTCTATGGGCTGACATTTCAGGTCACGCCCGATGTGCTCATTCCCCGGCCCGATACCGAGCTGCTGGTGGAACTTGCCTTGCAGAAACTCCGTGGCTTGCCGCCGCCCACCACCCCGCGTGTGCTCGACCTGGGAACGGGCAGTGGGGCGATTGCCATCTCGCTCGCGCATGCGCTGGAGCAGGCAGAGGTCTGCGCGCTCGATGCCAGCGCCGAGGCCTTGGCCGTTGCGCTGGTCAACGCGCAACGGCTGCTGCCCAGGCCGCGGCCCGCTGGCCCAATCCGCTTCATGCAATCAAACTGGTTCTCGGCGCTCCAGCACACAGACGCGGCGGCTGCGGGCTTTGATTGCATCGTCTCCAACCCGCCCTATATCGCGCGGCGCGACCCGCATCTGCCCGCC
>JAFGXB010000010.1 GCA_016936875.1 Burkholderiaceae bacterium
GCGCCAGACCGTGCCCAGCTCTGGGGCCGCATCGGCCTGTCCGCCGCGCTCAATCTGCAACCAGATGCTGCGGGTTACTTTGTCCGCATGGGACAGGCCGACCCGGGCTATATACCCTCGCCCACAGTGCTGGAATGGCAGGCCCGCGCCGCGCTGCGCGCGCAAAACTGGGCGCTGGTGCGCAGCGCCACCCGCACCCTGATCGACCAGGGCGACAAAGACCTGGCCTGGCCCTACTGGCATGCCCGCGCGCTGGAAAAACTCGGCCATCCCATCGAAGGCCGCGCCCTGCTGGCCGAAGTGGCCAACCCCTGGGATTTCTACGGCCAGCTCGCCACCGACGCCCTGGGCATGCAGGTCAGCCTGCCGCCCTCCTTGCCCCCGGCGCCGCTGGCGGCCGTGGCGCAGCAGGCGCAGCGTCCGGGGCTGCAGCGTTCGCTGGCGCTGTTCAGCATCGACCTGCGCAACGAAGCCGTGCGCGAGTGGAATTTCTCGCTGCGCGGGCTGGGCAATACGCAGATGCAGGCCGCCGCCGAGCTGGCCTGCCAGCAGCAGCTCTGGGATCGCTGCATCAACACCAGCGAGCGTGTGAAGGGCGGGGTGGACATCGCGCAGCGCTACGCCATGCCCTACCGCGACGCCATCGGCAAGGCTTCTAAAACTGAAGACGTGAACGAGGCCTTTCTCTACGGCCTGATCCGCCAGGAGTCGCGCTTCATCGCCAATATCAAGTCGTGGGTGGGCGCTTCCGGGCTGATGCAGCTCATGCCGGCCACCGCCAAACTGGTGGCGCGCAAGATTGGTCTGACGGATTACCGCCACGACCAGATCGCCGACGTGGGGGTGAATGTGCAGCTCGGCAGTGCCTATCTCGGCGGTTTGCTGCAGCAATTCGGCGGCTCGGAGGCGCTGGCCGCCGCGGGCTACAACGCCGGGCCGGGCCGACCGGCGCGCTGGCGCAATATGGGCCTGCCCGACCAGATGCTGCTGCCCGGCGCCGTCTTCGCCGAGAACATTCCCATCCCCGAAACCCGCGATTACGTCAAGCGCGTGCTGGCCAACGCCACGGTGTACGCCGCCATCCTCAGCGGCAAGCCACAATCGCTCAAGGCGCGTCTGGGCGATGTCGGCTCGCCCGACGCCATGCTGGCCAGCAATCAGCCCTGATGCGCATGAGAAACACGCCGGGCCGCCCCAAGTGTTTCTCACCCCCTCGGGGGGGCTGGCGCGCAGCGACAGGTCTGGGGGGGCTATTTGGCTTTTGTCGTGAAATTTCCAGGAACTCTCATGCAGCAGAACATTCTTGTCATCGGCGGTAGCGGTTTTATTGGCAGCCGCCTGGTCAATGCCCTGTCGCTGGGCAATCACTTTGTCACCGTGCCGACCCGCCGCCGCCAGCGGGCGCGCCATTTGGTGCAGTTGCCGCTGGTCGATGTGGTCGAGGCCGACGTGCAGGATGACGCCGCGCTGGCCCGGCTGGTGGCGGGCCGCGATGCGGTGGTCAACCTCGTGGGCATTCTGCACGGCAAACGCGGCCAGCCCTATGGCCCAGACTTCGCCCGCGCGCACGTTGAGTTGCCACGCCGCATCGCCGCCGCGTGCGCGCAGCACGGCGTGCGCCGTCTGGTGCACATGAGCGCGCTGGGGGCGGATGTCAACGGCCCGTCGATGTATCTGCGCTCTAAAGGCGATGGCGAAGCCGCGCTCAAAGCGCAGGCCGGGCTAGACCTCACCCTGTTTCGGCCCTCCGTGGTGTTTGGCCCGGGCGACAACTTTCTCAACACCTTCGCCAGTCTGCAGCGGGTGTTTCCCGTTGTGCCGCTGGCCGGAGCGAAAACCCGCTTCGCCCCGGTTTATGTGGGCGACGTGGTCACCGCCTTCGTCAGCAGCCTGGTCGGGCCGCAGGCGCGCGACACCACCCGCCAGACCTACGAACTCTGTGGCCCCAACGCCTACACCCTGGCCGAACTGGTGCGCCTGTCCGGCCAGTGGGCGCGGGTGGGCGGCGGTTGTGGCCGCACCATTCTTCCCCTGCCCGATGCGCTGGGGCGCTTGCAGGCGCTGCTGATGGAACTCGCCCCGGGCGAGCCGCTGATGAGCCGCGACAACCTCGACTCCATGAAAGTCGACAGCGTGTGCAGCGGTGCCGCGCCCGGCTTCGTGCCCGCGCTGGGCGTGCCGCATCCCGAGTCGCTGGAAGCCATCGCCCCCACCTATCTCGACCCGAAATATCAGGAGTCGGAATACGGAACGATGCGGGCGACTGCCGGGCGCTGAGTCGGCCCCACCGTGCGCCGCCCGCATGGCGGCCATGCGGTGATGAACATCGAGGCGGATCTGCCGGGCCGTGGATGGAGTCCCGCCGTGCAGCGCGAGATCGACCAGATCCTGCAGATGTGGCGAGTTGCCTTGCAGGCCAGCGGCGGCCCTTTCCTGTTCGGCGCGTTCGGCCTAGGCTTATGTGCAAGCCGCAGCAGACCATCTGGCGGTGGCAAAGTGGGCCGCGCAGGCACGCGCCGAGCATGTTTTTCTGCCTGCGGATGAACCTGACCGCAGCAAACCCGACGGAGCCGGTTGAGCGTCGCGCCGCAGATCGGGCTGGGGCACAGTGAAGGGCTAGACTGCACCGCTTTGCGTCTTCAATCGCCTCATGCTCAACGCCGCCCAGGAACGTGCCGTCGCCCATCTCTCCGGGCCTTGCCTCGTCATCGCCGGGGCGGGCAGCGGCAAGACGCGGGTCATCACGCACAAGATCGGTCGGCTGCTGCGTGCGGGTCTTGCTCCTGAACAGATTGCGGCGATCACCTTCACCAACAAGGCCGCGGCCGAAATGCGCGAGCGTGCCGCGCAACCGGTGGACAAGCGCGGCGTGGCCAGCAAGCTCGCCATCTCCACCTTCCATGCCTTGGGCGTGCGCATGTTGCGCGAAAGCGGCGCGGCGCTGGGGCTGAAGCCCAAGTTCTCCATCCTTGCCGCAGACGATGTCACCGGCCTGCTGCGCGACGCTGGCGCCACCACGGACAACGCCCAGGCCCGTCGCTGGCAGTGGACCATCAGCCTGTGGAAAAACGCCATGCGCACGCCCGAGGCAGCGGCGCGCGTGGCCGAGAACGATGACGAGCGCGTCGCCGCCAAGGTGTACGCCCGCTACGCCGACATGCTGCAGGCGTATCAGGCCGTCGATTTCGACGACCTCATCTGGCTGCCTGTCACCCTGTTGCAGCAGCACCCCGATGTGCTGGCGCACTGGCAGGACAAGCTGCGCTATCTGCTGGTGGACGAATACCAGGACACCAACGCCGCGCAGTACGACCTGCTCAAACTGCTGGTCGGCGACAAGGGCCGCTTCACCGCGGTGGGCGATGACGACCAGAGCATCTACGGCTGGCGCGGCGCCACGCTGGACAACCTGCGGCGGCTGGAGACCGACTGGCCCACGCTCGAAGTCATCAAGCTGGAGCAGAACTACCGCTCGACCAATGCCATTCTGCGGGCGGCCAACGCCATCATTTCCAGCAACCCCAAGCTCTATCCCAAGAGCCTGTGGAGCGAGCATGGCGAGGGCGAACCGGTGGAAGTGCGCCCGGCGCAGAACGAAGACGAAGAGGCGCAAATGGTGGCCGCGCGCGTCCAGGCACTACGCAGCGGCCGCAATGCCGAGCTGGCGCACATCGCCGTGCTCTACCGCGCAAATCATCAGTCGCGCCCGCTGGAGCAGGCGCTGCGCCGCGCCAACATTCCGTATGTGGTCAGCGGCGGGCAGAGCTTCTTCGACCGCGCCGAGATCAAGGACGTCTGCGCCTATCTGCGGCTGCTGGCCAATCCCGACGACGATCCGGCGTTCCTGCGCGCCGTCACCACGCCGCGCCGGGGCATCGGCCCGCAAACCCTGGCCGCGCTGAGCAGCTTTGCCGGGCAATGGAGAGTGTCGATGTTCGAGGCGCTGTTCCGCGACTCCATGCCGGCTGCGGTCGGCGCGCGTCCCGCCGATCATCTGCGCGAATTCGGCCGCCTGCTGCACGATATTGAATGGCGTGCCCGCACCGCGCCGGCTGGCGAGTTGCTGCGCGAGATGCTGGAGACCATCGGCTTTCGCGCCTGGCTGGAAGAGCACAGCGACAACCCGCGCGAGGCCGAACAGCGCTGGAAGAACGTGGACGATTTCTGCGGCTGGATCGAGCGCAAGGCTGAAGAAGACAAGGTCGGCCTCACGCAAATCGCCCAGACCATTTCGCTCATCACCCAGTTGCAGGAGCGCGGCGACCAGCGCGACGCCGTGACCCTGTGCACCCTGCACGCCGCCAAGGGGCTGGAATGGCCGCATGTGGTGCTGGCCGGTTGCGAGGAAGGGCTGCTGCCGTTTTTCACCGACGACCGACCGCTGACCGACGCCACGCAGGAAGAAGAGCGCCGCCTCATGTACGTGGGCGTCACGCGCGCGCGGCAGACCCTGGTGCTGAGCTGGTGCCAGAAACGCAAGCAGGGCCGCGGCGCCGCGGGCCGCACGCCCAGCCGCTTCATCGGCGAGATGCAGACCGGGCAACCCAAGACGAGCAACAAGGATGCCGCCATGGCGCGCATCGCCGCGCTGCGCAACCGTCTGGGCGCCGCGGCGGCCGAGGAAAGCGCCGCAGCGGCCGCGCAGGCCAAGCCGTGATGCGGCGCAACCGCCCCCACAGGCCATCCCCACACCCTTTTTTCGCTTTACCCGACTTAAGCCCGACAGGCTCCTAGTGCAGTGTTGCACGCTATCTGGAACATAAAAACGCGTCTTTGGCGCCATGGCGGCGTTGCAAATCCGCGCGATACCTTCGGGTATCGCTGTGGTTTGCGCCTTGCCCTGACGCCAAATCCATCATTTTTATTTGTTCCATCAAGCATGCACCACTGCACTAGCCGAAACGCGGCGAATCGGCTATGTTTCAAAAATCGAACGGGCGTGCTTTTTCCCGTATCACTGCCGATCACAGACAAAGCAGGAGACAGTTCATGGAGCGAATCTGGCTGGCGAACTATCCCGCAGGCGTGCCTGCGGACATCGACCCGGATATTTTTTCCAATGTGGGCAAGTTGTTCGAGCGCAGCTTCAAGGCCTATGCCGAGCGTCCCGCCTACGCCTTCATGGGGCACAAGACCAGCTTTGCGCAGTGGGGGGCGCAAAGCACCGCGCTGGCGGCGTATCTGCAATCACTCGGGCTGAAAAAAGGCGACCGCGTGGCGCTGATGATGCCCAATGTGCCGCAGTACCCGGCGGCGGTTGCCGGGGTGTTGCGCGCCGGGCTGGTGGTGGTCAATGTCAACCCGCTCTACACCCCGCGCGAACTCGAACACCAGCTCAAGGACAGCGGGGCGCTGGCCATTGTCATTCTGGAGAATTTCGCCCAGACCCTGCAGCAGGTCATCGCGCGCACAGCGGTGCGGCATGTGGTGGTGGCCAATATGGGCGAGACGCTGGGTTTTCCTCTCGGGCCCATTGTCAACTATGTGGTGCGGCACAAAAAACGGCTGGTGCCGCGCTGGTCGCTGCTCGGCCATGTCGCCTGGAAGCAGGCCCTTCACCTGGGTGCAAGCCTGTCGTTCAGCCCGCCGGAGGTGGGCTCAGAGGACGTGGCCATGCTGCAATACACCGGTGGCACCACGGGCGTCGCCAAGGGCGCCACACTCACGCACCGCAATATCGTGGCCAATATCGTGCAGTCGGCCGCCTGGTACGCCCCGGCGCTGGGCAAGCTGCCAGAGGGCACGCAGCTGGTCACCATCTGCGCCTTGCCGCTGTATCACATCTTCGCCTTCACCGTCATCATGATGCTGAGCGCGCATGAGGGCGGCATGATGGTTCTCATCCCCAATCCGCGCGATCTTCCCGCCACCCTCAAGGAGCTGGCGAAGTACGAGGTGCATTCCTTCCCCGCGGTGAACACCCTGTTCAACGGCCTGCTCAACCACCCTGACTTAGACAAGGTGAACTGGGGCACGCTCAAGATGTGTCTGGGGGGCGGCATGGCGGTACAGGAGGCTGTCGCCAAGCGCTGGCTGGAGCGCACCGGCTGCCCGATTTGCGAGGGCTACGGCCTGTCGGAAACCTCACCCTCGGCCATCTGCAACCCCACCGACACCGACCGCTACAGCGGCACCATCGGCATGCCCATTCCGTCCACCGATCTGCAACTGGTGGACGACGACGGCCGCGAAGTGGCGCCCGGCCTTCCCGGAGAAATTGCCTTGCGCGGGCCGCAGGTGATGCGCGGTTACTGGAACCGCCCCGACGATGACGCCAAGACCTTCACCACCGACGGGTTTCTGCGCACCGGCGACATTGGCGAGGTCGATGCGAAGGGCTATGTGAAGATCATCGACCGCAAGAAGGACATGATTCTGGTCTCCGGCTTCAACGTCTATCCCAACGAGGTGGAGGGCGTGGCGGTGATGCACCCCGGCGTGCTCGAAGCCGC
>JAFGXB010000080.1 GCA_016936875.1 Burkholderiaceae bacterium
CCAGCACCGCCAGCCCCGCGCCCAGCACAACAGCCCACACCCAGGCCCCGTGCGGCTGGCTCTGTGCAGCCTGCAGCAACATGAATTTGCCAATAAAACCCGACAACGGCGGCAAGCCCGCCACACTGATGGCCAAAACAAAAAACAGACCTCCAAGCAAGGCGCGGTGCGGCATGGGCGGCGCGGGCTCGAAACCATCGGATGCGGCGCCACGTCCGCGCGCCACCAGATCGGCGAGCAAAAACAACGCCGCACTGACGAACACGCTGTGCGGCAGGTAATACAGTCCGGCAACCAGCGCCTGCTGTGTGCCTAGCGAAAATGCCAGCAGCAGTGTGCCCATGGACAGAACGACCAGATGCCCCACCTGCTGTCGAAGACTACTGGACGCCAGCACGCCTGCGGCCCCTGCAATCAGGGTCGCCAGCGCGGCCCAGAACAGCCAGGGCCCGATCCAGCCGGCAAGCACGCCTGAGCCCTGCCCAAACAGCATGATGTCTACCCGCAAAATGGCATAAGCGCCCACCTTGGTCATGATGGCAAACAGCGCCGCCACCGCCGCGCTGGTATTGCCGTAGGCACTGGGCAACCAAAGCGACAGCGGCAGCAAAGCCGCCTTCAACGCAAAAACAACCAGCAGCACCAGCAGCGCACTGCGCAGCAGCGGCCCATCCGACAGCGGCAACAAGGGCAGCCGCACTGCAAGATCGGCCATATTGAGCGTGCCGCTCAGGCCGTACAGCGCGCCCACGGCGAACAGGAAGAGCGTTGAGCCGACCAGATTGAGCACCACATAGTGCAGCCCGGCGCGGGTGCGCAGCCGCCCGCCGCCATGCAGCAGCAAGCCGTAGGACGCCAGCAGCAGCACCTCGAAAAACACGAACAGATTGAACAGATCGCCGGTCAGAAAGGCTCCGCCCAGACCGAACAACTCCATCTGGAACAGCACATGAAAATGGGGCCCGGCGGCGTCTTCGTCGTTCATCACCGCATACAGCAAGGCGCCCAGAGCCACCAGCGCGGTGACCAGCAGCATCCCTACCGCCAGCTGATCCGCCACCAGCACGATGCCAATGGGCGCAGGCCAGTCGCCCAGGGCATAGACCAGATGCGCGCCATGCTGCACGCGCAGCCACAGCGCCACGTCCACCGCCAGCAGAGCCAGCGTTGCCAGCAGGGAAAAAACGCGCTGCACACGCAACGAGCGCCCGCGTAAAAAGAGCAGCACGATCCCAGCGGCCAGCGGCAGCAGCACCGGGGCGATGGGCAGTTGCGCCATCCAGCCGGACAGGACAGAGGTCATCGTTCGCCTCCGTCGTGCAGACCGTCGACGTGGTCATTGCCCATCTCGGCGCGCGCCTTGAGCGCCAGCGCGATGACGAATGCCGTCATGGCAAAGCTGATCACGATGGCCGTAAGCACCAGCGCCTGCGGCAAGGGGTCGGCAGTCGCTGCGCCACCGCCCGCAATCGGCGGCGCGCCGATGACCAGCCGCCCCATGACGAACAGGAACAGGTTGACCGCATAGGACAGCAGGGTCAACCCGAGAATCACGACAAAGGTCTGGGCGCGCAACAACAGAAACACGCCGCCTGCGGTGAGCACGCCAATCAACAAAGCCAGGAATGCATTCATGTTCACGCGCGCGCCCCCTGGTGGGTTGCGGCACCGTGCAGCCCGCCGATTTGCCGCAACATCAGCACCGTGGCGCCCACCACCACCAGATACACACCAAGGTCGAAGGCCATGGCCGAGGCCAGTTCGAAATCGCCAACAACGGGCCAGTGCATATGGCCAAAGGTTGAGGTGAGGAAGGGAAAACCGAAGGCCCAGCTTCCCAACCCCGTGAGCAGGGCCAGCGCCAGCCCGGCCGCCATCAGTCCGGAAGCGTCGAGCCGCAGACGGGCATCCGTCCAGCTCAGACCATTGGCCAAATATTGGCCAAGCAGGGCGATGGCCGTGATCAATCCCGCAATGAAACCGCCGCCAGGGGCGTTGTGCCCTCGCAGTAGGATGAACGCCGCCACCAGCAGGGTCAGCGGCAGCATCAGTCGCATCAGCGTGGCCAGAATGGGCGGGTGCACATCGACATCGAGCACAGCGCGAGCTTGCAGATTTGGCGCGATTTGCAAGTTTTTCAACATGGCGAACACGCCCAGCGCCGCCAGGGCCAATACGGTAATCTCACCCAGAGTGTCATAACCGCGGAAGTCCACCAGAATCACGTTCACCACATTCGCTCCCCCGCCCTGGGGCAGACTGCGCTGCATGTATTGCTGCGCAATTTCGGGGACATAGGGACGGCTGAGCACTGCCCAGGTGAGCAGGCTGACACCCAGGCCGGCGACCAGCGCCAGCAGGGCGTCGCGCCACAACCGAAGACGTGAGGGTTCGGCACGGCTGGTCTGCGGCAGGAAGAACAGCGCGAGCAAGAGCAACAAGATCGTCACGACCTCGACCATCAACTGAGTCAGCGCGAGATCGGGCGCGGAAAATTTCACAAAAATCAGCGCCACGATCAGCCCGATCACGCCCATCGGCAACAAAGCCAGGTAGCGCTGGCGCTGCAGCGCCAGCACGGAGCCGACTGCAGCAATCAGCGTCAAACCCACGACCAGACTCACGGGATCGAGTGTCGGTCCCTGCATCGTCCCGAGCAATGGCGCCGCGCTGCCCAGCCAAGGCGCAATGCCCAGAACGAGCGCCGCCAACAACAGCAAGGCCAGTTGCCGCTGCAACGAGCCCTTGTCCAGCAGGCGCGTGAGCCAGTCGCCCAGGCGAAACAGCCCGGCCACCAAGGCATCGAAGACGATGCGCGCATCGGCACGCTCGATGCGTGGGCCCAGGTGGGCGAACAGCGGCTTGCGCCCCAGATAGATCAGGACGCCCAGCAACATGGCTGTCAAACTCATCAGCAATGCCGGATTGACCCCATGCCACAGCGCCAGACTGTATGCGGGTGGCGGCGACTGCAGCGCCGCTGCAGCCGCCGCGTGCAGGAACGGCGCAACCGACCAGTTGGGAAGTACACCGATGAAAAGACACAGAAACACCAGGATGGCCACGGGCACCAGCATCCAGCGTGGTGGTTCGTGCGGCGCGCGCGGCAGGTTCACCGGCTGACCGTTGAAAAACACATCGTGGATGAAACGAATGGAGTAGGCCACGGCAAATGCGCCAGCCAGTGTCACCAGCACAGGGAAAAACCAGCCGTACTGCGTACCCAGGTCAGCCGCTTCGGCAAAGAACATCTCCTTGGACAAAAAGCCGTTGAACAGCGGCACCCCCGCCATTGACGCGGAAGACACCATGGCCAGGGTCGCCGTCACGGGCATGAAGGCCCAAAGCCCGTTGAGCTGACGCATGTCACGGGTGCCGGTTTCATGGTCGATGATGCCGGCCGACATGAACAGGGAGGCCTTGAAAATCGCGTGATTGATGACATGAAACAACGCCGCCACCAATGCCAGGGGCGTGGCAATACCCAGCAACAGTGCAATCAGTCCCAGATGGCTGATGGTGGAATACGCCAGCAGCGCTTTCAGATCATGCTTGAACAGGGCGATGAACGCCCCGAGCAGCAGGGTGAGCAAACCCGCGCCGCTCACGATCCAGAACCATTGCGGCGTGCCCGACAGCACCGGGTACAGCCGCGCCAGCAAAAACAGCCCGGCATTGACCATGGTGGCCGAGTGCAGATAGGCCGACACCGGCGTGGGCGCAGCCATGGCGCGGGGTAGCCAGAAGTGAAACGGAAATTGCGCCGACTTGGTCAGCGCGCCCAGCAGGATCAGCAGCAGGGTTGGCAGATACAACGGGCTGGCACGCACCGTGTCGCCCGCTGCCAGCACGTCATTCAAGGCATAGCTGCCGACGATATGACCAAGCAGCAGCAATCCGGCAAAAAGGGCCAGGCCACCCAACCCGGTGATGATCAGGGCCATGCGCGCTCCGCTGCGCGCCTCGGAGCGGTCCGACCAGTAACCGATGAGCAAAAAAGAACTCAGGCTGGTCAGCTCCCAGAACATCAGCAGTTGAATGAGCTGCCCCGAAAGCACCACCCCCAGCATGGCCCCCATGAACAGCAGCAGCTCGGCATAAAAACGCCCCATTCCATCGCGGTCGGAAAGGTAATAACGCGCATACATCACCACCAGCAAGCCGATACCCAGGATCAGCAGAGCGAACATCAGCCCCAGACCGTCAAGCCGCATGATGAGCGTCAGGCCGATAGCGGGCACCCAGGGGATGATCTGCTCAACGGTTGCGCCCTGTAGTACGGGCCAAAGGTGCAGCAGCAGCAGACCGAGCGCCACGGCCGTCGCCACAGCCGCAGTCCAGGCTGCAGCCAGACGGTTGAAGCGCGCAGCCCAGGCGGCAAACGGCGCGGCAAAAAACGGCACGAGCACGACGAAGAACAGAGACATGAATAAGAAACGAATCGGGAGGATGGCGAGATCGAGGCAGGCCGCATCGTAAGATAAAAAAATTAGAGCGATGCCGCAGAAAATCTGCATCCGTCTGCAGCAAGCACCGGCCGTCGCAACCACGCCTGTTTGTCAACACTTTTTTCCCATGATCCCGTCAGAAACTTCCCACGCAGTGCGCGCCGAACCCGTTGTCACAGCCTTCCTCGGCCTGGGCATCATGGGCGATCCCATGGCCGGACATCTGGCTCGCGCCGGGCACCAGGTCACGGTCTACAACCGCACCGCCAGCAAGGCACACGATTGGGTGCGCCGCAACGGCGGCGCCTCGGCCCCGACGCCGCGCGAAGCGGCAGCGAACGCCGCGTTGGTGTTCTCCTGCGTGGGCAATGACGACGACCTGCGCGCCGTGACCCTCGGCCCGGACGGCGCGTTCGCCGGCATGCAGCCGGGAGCGGTGTTCATCGACCACACCACGACCTCGGCAGACGTGGCGCGCGAACTGGGCATCGCCGCGCGCGAGCGCGGGCTGTGGTTCATTGACGCGCCGGTATCGGGCGGACAGGCCGGCGCGCAGAACGGCACGCTCACGGTGATGTGCGGCGGCGATACAGACGCCTTCAACCGGGCACAGCCGGTGATCAAAGCCTTCGCCCGCGCAGTCACCCGCCTGGGCGACAACGGCGCGGGGCAGTTGTGCAAGATGGTGAATCAGATCGCCATCGCCGGGCTGGTGCAAAGCCTGTCGGAAGCCATCGCCTTTGGCGAGCGCGCCGGGCTGGACCTGGCCACGGTGCTGCAGGTCATTGGCAAAGGCGCGGCGCAGAGCTGGCAGATGGACAACCGCGGCCCGACCATGATTGAAGGCCGCTACGACTTCGGCTTTGCGGTGGACCTGATGCGCAAAGACTTCGGCCTCTGCCTGAACGAAGCCCGCAACAACGGCGCGCGCCTGCCGGTGCTCGCGCTGGTCGATCAGTTTTACGCGGATGTGCAAGCCGCGGGGGGCGGACGGCTCGACACCTCGTCGCTGCTGACACGGCTGCGCGACAAGAACGCCTGAACAGAGTGCGGCTCATCAACGACAACGGCCACCTCAAGGGTGGCCGTTGTCGTTTGCAACCCAATTATTTGGCGGTGTAACGCGCAGCGCTGGCGGTGATTTCAGCGCGGGCCGCGTCCACTCCGGCCCAGCCCTCGGTTTTCACCCATTTGCCCGCTTCGAGGTCTTTGTAATGGTTGAAAAAATGCTCGATCTGCTTGAGCAGTTCGGGAGCGAGATCCTCGGGCTTCTGGATGTGGCGGTATTGCGGCAGCAGTTTCTCCACCGGCACGGCGATCAGCTTGGCGTCCACCCCAGCCTCGTCGGTCATGCGCAGCATGCCAATGGGGCGGCAACGCACCACACAGCCATGCACCAGGGGAATGGGGGTGACGACCAGCACATCCACCGGGTCGCCGTCTTCCGAGAGCGTCTGCGGGATATAGCCGTAATTGCACGGATAGTGCATGGCGGTGGACATGAAGCGATCGACGAACAACGCGCCGCTGGCCTTGTCCACCTCATACTTCACCGGCGGGGCATGGGCGGGAATTTCAATGACCACGTTGAAATCATCTGGCAGGCTTTTGCCAGCGGGTACGTCACGCAAACTCATACACAGTCCTCTTGAAGTGGGATTGGAGAAAAAGAGCCATCAGGCAGGATTGTTGCCGCGCGGCTCGGGCGGCGGGGCGTTTTCCTTTTGCGGATTGCGCATGTCCTGCAATTGCTGCTCGCTGATGATGTTGAACATGGTCACGACCTTGGACACGCCGGTGGTGTCGCGCGCAATCTGCACGGCGCGGTCTGCCTCGCGCTGGGTGACGATACCCATCAGATAGACCACGCTGTTCGAGGTGGTGATCTTGAAGGCGTTGCCGAAAATATCGTGCGCGTCGATCAGCTGGGCTTTCACCTTGGTGGTAATGAGCGTGTCAGTGGCGCTGCGGTTGAGATCGGACACCGGGCCCACATCGATTTCATTGAGCACCGCTTTCACATTGGGCACTCCGCGCACCACTTCACCAGCCTGGAGTTTGGCCGCTTCGGTTGGCACCTGCCCAACCAGCAGCACCTGCTGGTTGTAGCTCACGGCGCGGACATTGGCATACCCGCCGAGTGCCGTGCTGATGCGGTTGTCGGCCTTGAGCTGAATGGTGTTGTCTTCAAGGATGGAGCCTGCCGTGCGCCGGTCTGTGGCCACATAGGCCGTTGTTCCCACCGCCCCGAGACCGAGAACGAAACAGCCCTGCAACTGCGTGGCCGCCAGCACCACGGCGAGCAGACTGGCCGCACGCCACAGGCCGCGCGGGCGGCGCGCCATGCTCGCGGCAGGATGCGCCTGGGGAAGATTGCTTGCATTCATCTGTGTCATGACGTGGACTCCGGTTCACCCATCAGCGCCCAGTCTAAGCCATCGCAAAGGCAGTGCAAGGCCAGCAGATGCACCTCCTGGATGCGGGCGGTGCGGTCGTTGGGCACGGCAATATGCACGTCGGCTTCGCGCAGCAAACCAGCGACGCGCCCCCCGGTGCGCCCGGTCAGCGCCACCACGGTCATCTCGCGCAATTGCGCCGCGCGCACGGCCTCGACAATGCTCGACGAATTGCCACTGGTGCTGAACGCCACCAGCACATCGCCAGGCAGCCCGAGCGCCCGCACCTGCTTGGCAAACACATGATCGAAGCCATAGTCGTTCGCCACCGCGGTCAGGGTGGAGGTGTCGGTGGTCAGGGCGATGGCGGCAAGTTCCGGGCGCTCGCGCTCGAAACGCCCCACCAGTTCGGCGGCCAGATGCTGGCTGTCCGCGGCCGAGCCGCCGTTGCCGCAGATCAGAATTTTGTGGCCGTTGGAGACGGCGGTCGCCAGCACATCAACGGCGCGCGCGATCGGCCCGGTCAACGCCTCCGCCGCCTGATATTTCAGATCGGCGCTGTCGAAAAAATGCTGCTGGATACGCTGTTCGAGCATGACGGGACGCAGGTGCAAATCGGTCATGTTAGTCGCGTGTTCGTCGCGCCTGCCGCGCCAGCGCGCCCGCGCCGTCAATCCTCCGCGGCAAACGCGCCGGGCAGCCACTCCAGCGTCCCGGCGTCGAGCGTGACCACATCGAAGCGGCAGACCGGCTCTTCTGGCAGGCGCGCCAGATAGTGCCGCGCCGCCAGCACGATGCGCTGGCGCTTGCGTGCGTCGATGCTGCCCGCGGCACCGCCAAACCCGGCGTGACTGCGGGCACGCACCTCGACAAACACCAGTGTGGCGTCTGCGGCGCGCATGATGAGATCGATCTCCCCGCCGCGCACCCGATAATTGCGCTGCACCAGCCGCAGCCCGCGCGCCTGCAGATCGGCGCAAGCCTGATCTTCCGCTGACTGTCCCAGACGGCGCGCCGCGCGCTGCCTCCACCATTGCCCCATGCCCGCCATGCCCTCTCCCACCCAAGTCGCGCTGGAATTCTGCGCCCAGCAGGATTTTCCACCCGCGCTCTACATGGTGGCTGCGCCCATCGGCAATCTGGGCGACATCAGCCTGCGCGCCCTGGCCGTGCTGCACCATGCCGACCGCATCGCCGCCGAGGACACGCGGGTGGCACAGCGCCTTCTCGATGCCTACGGCCTGCACAAACCCACCCTGCGCTGCGATCAGCACCGCGAGGCGCAGGCCGCGCAACACATCGTTGCGGCAGTGGCCTCCGGGGAGCGTGTGGCCTTTCTTAGCGATGCGGGCACGCCGGGAATCAGCGATCCAGGCAGCCGCATCGCCGCGGCCATGCACGCCGCGAACCTGCGGGTCATGCCCATTCCCGGAGCCAGTGCCGTGCCGACGGCGCTGAGCGCCTGCGGGCTGGATTTGCAGGCGGGTTATTGCTTCGCCGGATTCGCCCCGGAGAAAGCGCTCGCCCTGCGCACGTTTTTGCAGGCGGCACTGCACAGCCCGCGCGTGACGGCTTTTTTTGAAGCGCCGCACCGCATCCACGCCTGCCTGCAGACCCTGCGCGAAATCGACCCGCAGGCCCGTCTGGTGCTGACCAAGGAACTGAGCAAACAGTTCGAGACCGTGCTGCCGTGCACGGCGCAAACCGCGCTCGACTGGCTGGAGGCCGACCCGCGGCGGGCGCAGGGCGAGTTTGTGCTGTTGCTGCAGCCGCAACAGACCGCCGCTGCGCTCGACGCCAAGGCCGTTGCGCTGCTGCAGCGCCTGGCGCAGGAGCTGCCCGCCTCACGCGCCGCGGCGGTGGCGGCCGACCTCACCGGGCTGAAGCGCGACGTGCTCTACCGCTGGCTGCTCGACCACAAAGACGCTGCAGGGCCGTAAGCGCCAGCGCCGTCAGCACCGCCGGACGGATTCGCCCCTTCATGAGAACCACGCGGGGGCGCGCTCACACCGCGGTTGGAAACTCGCCCGTCCACAGCTCCACCCGGTTGCGCCCGGCCTGTTTGGCGCGGTACAGCGCCTGATCCGCACGGTCGAGCAGCTCGTCCACATCCACGATGGAGGCCGTGGGCAGAAACTCGGCGATGCCGATGCTCGCGGTCAGCACCAGTTGCCGCTCCGCCAGCGTCTCCGTGGGCAGACAGCTCACTTCCTGAATGGCCAGACGCAGGCGCTGCGCCACATCGAACGCGACCTGCCGCGTGGTCTGCGGCAGCAGAATGGCAAACTCGTCGCCGCCGAGCCGTCCGCAAATATCCAGGCCGCGCAACTGCTGCATGCAGGTTTGAGCAAAGCAGCGGATGACCGTATCGCCGCCCTGGTGGCCGATGTGATCGTTGATCTGCTTGAAGCGGTCGATATCCAGCGCCAGCACGACAAACGGACTGCCTTCGCGCTGCGCCTTTCGCAACTCCAACGCCGCCCGCGCCAGGAAATAGCGACGATTTGGAATGCCGGTGAGCGCATCCGTATAGGCCAGATTGCGCAGCTCGGCCTCACGCTCCTTGGACTCGGTGATGTCCTTGAAGGCGAAGATCAGCGCGTCATCGTCCCGGTAGCGTCCGCGGGTGACAGACAGCAGCAACCAGACTTCGGTGCCATCGAAGCGCCGGAACTTCGACTCCAGGCCACGCACGGTGCCGCCCTCGCGCTGCAGGCGGCTCACGAGTCTGTCGCGGTCTGCCGAATCCGCCCAGAGATGACGCATCGACTTTCCGGCATTCTGATCGTAAGTCGCACGGAACAGGCTGTCCGCCGCCTTGTTGGAGAACAGCAGCGCGGCATCACCCGCACGGGTGATGACCAGCGGCACGGGCGACTCTTCCGCGAGGAAGCGAAAGCGCTGCTCATCTTCGCTGAGCTGCTGCTGCAACTGCTTGATCGCGGTGATGTCCTGCATGCTGGTGACCACGCCGACAATCTGGCGGCTCGCCGCGTCGCGCACCAGCGCCTTGTTCAGAATCCAGATGGTCGGATCATGGTCGGGATGCAGATAGGGCGCCTCGCGCGTGACCTGCAGGCTGCCAGAGAGCAACTCGCCATCCATGTCCTCCCAGATGCGCCCCAGCGTGGGCCCGAGAATCTGCGCACCGCTGCGTCCGTGTATTTCAGGACTCCCCAGCCCGACCAGCAGATTGAAGGCGGTGTTCACCCGGGTGAAGCGCCCCTGGGGATCGCTGAACGCCACCGGGTTGGGCAGCGCGTTGAGCAGCGACTCCTGAAAGCGCAGTTGCGCCTGCGTGGTGGCCTGGCTGATCTGCAGCGCGGCGGTGCGGCGGTTGACTTTCTTTTCCAGCGTGGCGTTGATGTCGCGCACTTGCTTGAGCGCCAGCGTGCGCTCGTTGGCCATCAGCGCCGCCAGCAAAATCGCACTGGACAAGGACAGCAGAATGATCTGCACGGTCATGAACCGGTCCGCCGCCACCATGCTGTACATCGGGCCATGCTGCAGCGCAGTGGTCGTCACGATCAACACACTCATCGCCGCAACCAGCCCGGCAGACACCACCAGCGGCAATCGCAACGCCGTCCAGAGCAGGGGCAGCATCACCAGGCTGGCCAGCCCGATGGGCAGGGCGCTTTGCCCGGTGGGCAGAAGGTAGACCAGCAAGGTGCCGCCCAGCGCGAGCACTGGCAGCAGCACCATCTCCCAGTTCAATGCCGCCCGCAACGCCGCCCAGTTTTGTCGGCGTATCAATTCTGCGATGGGCGTCAGCACCACAACGCTGGCCATGTCGCTGATCCACCACTGCCCCAGGCCGCTCGACACCGGCGAGCTGCCAGAGTAGAAAGTCGCCACCGCCATGGCGCCAACTGCCGCCGACACTCCGGCCGCCAGAATGCCCATGGCGGCGATGAACCAGACCGCATCGGCCATCACCACAAAACCCTGCCATCCCCCCGCACGCCGCCGCAGCACCCACAGCCCCAGCAGAGGACCCAGCGCATTGCCCAGCGCCATCAGGGAACTGGCCTCCAGCCCCCAACCCAGCAGCAAACGATTGCTCAACCAGGACGCCAGGAAGATGGCCGGAACCATGGACGGCCCGCCTGCGATGAGGGCAAATGCGGCAACCGCTGCGGAAGGCCACAGGGTCAAATCACTCGAACGCGCGCCAAGCACCAGCCAGGCCAACAACACATAGCACGCAACAATCCCGGCGGACCAGAACAGCCAGCGGAACAGGGAGCGTGTTGGAAGAGTGGGCATTGCGGCGTGCAAAGGCAATCAGGCGGATCTCAAGACCAAGTGGACGGAGCAAGACAAAGAGGACAACTGCGGCAAACCCGGAAAGCCTGTGAAAACATCGAATCAATGAATGTCATGACAGCATCAAGCTTCTTGACAATTCGGCACACAATAGAAAAAGATGTATCTCGTGCATTATTCATGGGCGGGGACGACTGGCTTTTCAGTCTTGACCGGATTGTCCCGAACAGGGCGTCACAAGTCCGTGAAATTCGTCACACTCTTGCGGCACTTTGCCGCGCCCAGGCAGACAGATTGTTCAAACATGAGAACTTCCGCACACATTCGAGAGAAGGCCCGGCGCGCATAATTTGTCCGTCCCGATTCGATGTTCCGCGCTTCCGTGTTCAAACTGTTCCGTCCCAAACCCGCCACCGCCGATTCCTCATCGTCCCAGCCGCCCAGCGCAGAACTGCGCGGAGCCACCACGGAGGGCTACCACTTCGCGCTGCGGCTGCAATGCAATCGCGCAGGCCAGCCACAGCACCTCGTTGGCTGGCATGGTTCCTCGCAAGGCCGCGCCCGGGTGGAAATGCAATGCGGCCCCGATGGGGTCTGGCGTGATCTGCAAGGACGCCACGCCCCAGACATCGACGCCCTCATTCCGCAAACCATTCGCCTCAGCGCGAGCTGGGCCGCCCAGTGGGAACAACTGGCGCACAACCAGTCGGATCACCGCGCACCGTCTGCCGCAGACGCGGAACACACTGCGCCCTCCGTTGCCGCCCTGGATGCGCCATGAATACGCCGCGCACCCCGCCCTCCCGCCAGCGCCGTGCGCTGTTGCGCGCCGCAGTCGGCGGGGTGTTGCTCGGCCCGCTGCTCGCCATCGCGCAGACGCGCGAAAAGGAAAAGGTCAATCTGGCCACCGTGCCGATTGGCCGGATGGATCTGCCTTGGTGGCGCAAACGCTTTGAAGCCTCGCTGGAGCAGGTGCGGCAGGTGCGCAATCACCAGCCGGAACTGGTCTGGCTTGGAGACTCCATCACCCAGAACTGGGAACGCAGCAGCCCGCAGCCCTGGGCCGACTACCAGCCCATCTGGCAGCGCGAATACGGGCGTTATCACCCGCTCAACCTCGGCTTCATCGGCGACACCACATCGAGCGTGTTGTGGCGGCTCGATCATGGGCAGGTCAAGGGCCTCTCGCCCAAGGTGCTCATTTTGCTGATCGGCGCCAACAATCTGGGGCGGCCGCATTGGGGGGCGCATCTCACCGTGCCGGGCATCGAGGCGGTGGTGAGCAAAGTGCATGACCTGCTGCCGCAGACCCATGTGCTGCTGCTCGGCGTGCTCCCCAGCAAACGCTCGGCATGGATCAGCGCAGAAACGCGCAAGATCAACGCGGCGCTGGCGCAGCGCTATGCAGGCAGCGCGCGGGTGCGCTTTGTCGATGTCGGCCAGGTGCTGCTGGGCGCCGACGGACAGCCTGACCCGCAGCGCTATCTCGAAGGGCACGCGCCGCACCAAACCGTGCTGTTGCACCCGGATGCGCAGGGCATGGAGCGCATCGCCCAGGCCATCGCGCCAACAGTGGCCGCGTTGATGCAGCCCAGCCGCTGACACCCCCGCCCGCGCGGGCGGCAAGCGGGCAAATCGCCCCCGGATATGAAATACTGCGGCGTGCATACTCCCTGCCAATGACAACAATATTCCACCACTCGCAGGAGACCACCATGATCCACCGATTCACCCGCTTTTCCGCCGCGCTCGGCCTGTGCGCCGTCTGCGCGGCTCCGGCCATTTCAGCGGAGCCCCTCACAGTCACGGTACACCGCCTGACCTTGGAGACCGCTGAACGCATTGCCCAGGGCGCCATCAAAACCTGCCGCGCCAAGGGCTTGCAGGTGAGTGCCACCGTGGTCGATCGCAACGGCATCGTGCAGGCCACGCTGCGCGACACCCTGGCCCCACCCGTCTCGCTCGCCATCAGCCGACAAAAGGCCTACACCGCCGCCATGTTCGGCATCAAGGGCACCGCCATGGGGCCGCAGGCCGCCTCGCCGCTGGCCTTGCTCGGAGATGGCCTGGCCTTCACCGCAGGCTCTGTGCCCATTGAAGCCGGAGGCCGCATGTATGGCGCCGTGGGCGTCAGCGGTGCGCCCGACGGCAAGGTGGACGAGGAATGCGCCCAGGCCGGACTCGACGCGGTGCTGCCCGATCTGGACATGCAATAACACCGTCGCTGCATGGCAGCGCCCCGCCGGGATGGCGCTGGCGCGCTGCCTACAATCACCGAGACCTCAGGAGGCGCGAGGATGTTCTTTCGCGCTTCCGCCTCATCAGTGACCTGCCTGTTTTTTAGGCGCCCCGATCAACCCGCATGAAACCAGGGGTTTGCGGCCCGCCGATGTGAAATTTTCCCCAGCCTTTGGGGATAACTTCGCAGCGATGCCAACCCTGTGGATAGTTTTTCATATTCGCCTCCCTCCCCCGAAATGGCCAGCCGCCGAACCCCCGCTTACTCAGAATCGTCCATCCGTGTGCTCAAGGGGCTGGAACCCGTGCGGCAGCGCCCCGGCATGTACACCCGCACCGACAACCCGCTGCATATCGTGCAGGAGGTGATCGACAACAGCGCCGACGAAGCCCTGGGCGGGTACTGCCAGCACATTGCCGTCACCCTGCATGCCGATGGCAGCGTGAGCGTGGAAGACGACGGACGCGGCATCCCCTTCGGCCTGCACCCGGACGAGAACGCGCCGGTGGTCGAACTGGTGTTCACCCGTCTGCACGCCGGCGGCAAGTTCGACAAGCTGCAAGGCGGCGCCTACAGCTTCTCGGGCGGACTGCACGGCGTGGGCGTGTCGGTCACGAATGCGCTGGCGGCGCGGCTGGAGGTCACCGTCTGGCGCGACGGCCAGGTGGCGCATCTGGTGTTTTCTGGCGGCGACGTCATCGCCCCCCTGACCGTGCGCAAAGCCACGCGCGAGGACCGCAAAACCGGCACGCGTGTGCGGGTCTGGCCGGACGCCAAATACTTCGACAGCCCACATCTGCCGCTTGCCGAACTGGTGCATCTGTTGCGCAGCAAGGCCGTGCTGCTGCCCGGTGTGCAGGTCGATCTGCTGCAGGAAAAAACCGGCGAGGCCACGCACTGGGAATATGCCCGCGGCCTGCGCGACTATCTTCTCGGCACCCTGTCCGCCGAACCCTTCATCGACCTGTTCGAAGGCGAACACTACGCCAGCGCGTCCGATCAGGAGAGCTTCGCGGAAGGCGAAGGCGCTGCCTGGTGCGTGGCCTTCACCGAAGAGGGCGCGGCACTGCGCGAGTCCTACGTCAACCTCATTCCCACGCCGGCCGGCGGCACGCATGAAGCCGGTTTGCGCGAGGGGCTGTTCCAGGCGGTGAAAGGTTTCATCGAACTCCACGGCCTGCAACCCAAGGGCGTGAAGCTGCTGCCAGAAGACGTGTTCGCCCGCGCGTCCTTCGTGCTGTCCGCGCGGGTGCTTGATCCGCAGTTTCAGGGGCAGATCAAGGAAAAACTCAATAGCCGCGACGCGCTGCGGCTGGTCGGCCAGGCCGTGCGCCCCGTGTTCGAGCTGTGGCTCAGCGCGCACGTCGATCAGGGCAAGAAACTCGCCGAGCTCGTCATCCGCCAGGCCCAGAGCCGCCTGCGCGCGGCGCAAAAGGTGGAGAAGAAAAAAGGCTCGGGCGTGGCTGTGCTGCCGGGCAAGCTGACTGACTGCGAAAGCCGCGACCTGACGCGCAATGAACTGTTTCTGGTGGAGGGCGACTCGGCCGGCGGCTCGGCCAAGATGGGCCGCGACAAGGAATTCCAGGCCGTGCTGCCATTGCGCGGCAAGGTGCTCAATGCCTGGGAGGTGGAACGCGACCGGCTGTTCGCCAATACCGAGATCCACGACATCGCGGTGGCCATCGGCGTCGATCCGCACGGCAAGTCCGACACCCCAGATCTCAGCAATCTGCGCTACGGCAAGATCTGCATCCTCAGTGACGCCGACGTGGACGGCTCGCACATCCAGGTGCTGCTGCTCACCCTGTTTTTCCGCCACTTCCCCAAGCTCATCGACCGCGGTCATATCTGCGTGGCCCGCCCCCCGCTCTACCGCATCGACGCTCCGGCGCGCGGCAAAAAACCGGCACAAAAACTCTATGTGCTCGACAACGCCGAACTGCAGGCCGCGCAGGACAAGCTGCGCAAGGACGGCCTGAAAGACGGCACCTGGCAGATCTCGCGCTTCAAGGGCCTGGGCGAAATGAGCGCCGAACAACTCTGGGACACCACCCTCAACCCCGACACCCGCCGCCTCTACCGCGTGCGGCTCGACGACGACCAACCGCACCCCGGCACCGGGGCGACCCAAGACGGTGGCAGCCCCCTCGAAGCACAGCAAGCGCCAGCGAGCATGAGGGCCACCGCCCCCGACGCCGGGCCGCCCCAAGACGGGGGCAGCTCCCTCGAAGCACAGCAAGCGCCAGCGAGCATGAGGGCCACTGGCCCCGACGCCGGGCCGCCCCAAGGCGGGGGCAGCCCCCTCGGGGGGCAGCGAGCGCCAGCGAGCGTGAGGGCCACCGCCCCTGCCGCCGAGCCGCCCCAAGACGGTGGCAGCCCCCTCGGGGCGCAGCAAGCGCCAGCGAGCGTGGGGGCCACCGCCCCCGACGCCGGGCCGCCCCAAGGCGGGGGCAGCCCCCTCGGGGGGCAGCGAGCGCCAGCGAGCGTGGGGGCCACTGAACTCCTGTTCCATCAACTCATGGGCAAAGGCGAAGCTCAGGCGCGCCGCGGGCTGATGGAGGAATACGGTGATCAGATTGAAGTGGACATCTAAACCATGAGCGAACAAGCCACCCTCGCATTCGAAAACCGGCCTGAAGACGACGCCGATTCCCTGGCGCTGGGCGACTATGCCCGCAGCGCCTATCTCGACTACGCCATCTCCGTGGTCAAGGGCCGCGCCCTGCCCGATGTGTGCGACGGCCTCAAGCCAGTGCAGCGGCGCATCCTCTACGCCATGTGGCGCATGGGGCTGGCGGCGGATGCCAAGCCGGTCAAGTCGGCCCGGGTGGTGGGCGACGTGCTCGGCCGCTTTCACCCGCACGGCGACCAGGCCGCTTACGACGCGCTGGTGCGGCTGTCGCAAGACTTCGCGCAGCGCTATCCGCTGATCGACGGCCAGGGCAACTTCGGCTCGCGCGACGGCGACGGTGCCGCCGCCATGCGCTACACCGAAGCGCGCCTTGCGCCCATCGCCCGGCTGCTGCTGAGCGAAATCGACGCGGGCACCGCCGACTTCATTCCCAACTATGACGGCTCAACCACCGAGCCCCGGCTGCTGCCCGCGCGTCTGCCTTTCGTGCTGCTCAACGGGGCCAGCGGCATTGCCGTGGGCATGGCCACCGAGATCCCGGCACACAATCTGCGCGAGGTGGCGGCGGCCTGCGTTGCCCTGCTCAAAAACCCCAGGCTAGACCTTGCCGACGCCCTGACACTGATGCCCGGCCCGGACTTCGCCACTGGCGGCCAGCTCATCTCCAGCCCGCAAGACATCGCCGCGGCCTATGCCAATGGCCGTGGCAGCCTGAAGGTGCGGGCGCGCTGGAGCATCGAGGAGCTTGCGCGCGGCCAGTGGCAACTGGTCATCAACGAATTACCGCACGGCACCAGCACCCAGCAGGTGCTCGAAGAAGTCGAGGAACTCAGCAACCCCAAAATCCGGGCGGGCAAAAAGGCGCTGCTGCCCGACCAGATCGCGCTGAAAACAACCCTGCTGAACCTGCTCGACACCGTGCGCGACGAATCGGGCCGGGAGGCCGCGGTGCGGCTGGTGTTCGAGCCGCGCAGCGCGCGCATCGATCAGGCCGAGTTCGTCAACACCCTGCTGGCGCGCACCAGCCTGGAAACCAGCGTGCCGATCAATCTGGTGATGATCGGCGCCGACGGCAAACCCCGCCAGAAGGGGCTGATGGACATCCTGCGCGAGTGGGTGGCCTACCGCCGCGACACCGTGCAGCGTCGCTCGAAACATCGGCTGGAACAGGTGGACGCACGCATCCACATCCTCGAAGGGCGGCAGCAGGTGCTGCTCAATCTCGACGAAGTGATCGACACCATCCGCAACAGCGACGACCCCAAGCCCGCCCTGATGGCGCGCTTCGGCCTCACAGAACTACAGGCCGACGACATTCTCGACATGCGGCTGCGCCAGCTCGCCCGGCTGGAGACCATTCGCATCGACAAGGAACTCGCCGCCCAGCGCACCGAGCAAGGCGAGTTGCAAAAGCTGCTGGCCGATGACAAGGCCATGACCCGCCGGATCATCAGCGAGATCGAGACAGACGCCAAGCAATTCGGCGACGAACGCCGCACCTTCATCCAGGCCGAGCAGCGCGCCGTGGCCGAGGTCAAGGTGGTCGATGAGCCGGTCACCGTCATCGTCTCGCAAAAAGGCTGGCTGCGCACGCAAAAGGGCCACGGCCTGACGCCAGGCGCCCTCACCTTCAAACCGGGCGATGCGCTCTACGCCACCTTCGAGTGCCGCAGCATCGATCCGCTGGCGGTGCTCGGCAGCGATGGTCGTGCCTACTCGCTGGCCGTTGCCGATCTGCCCGGCGGTCGCGGCGATGGCCAGCCCATCACCGCATTTGCCGATCTGGCGCCAGGCACACAGGCGCTGCACTACCTGGCAGGCGCGCGCGGCTTGCAACTGCTGTTGTGGACGGCGCAGGGCTTCGGCTTCCTCACCAGCCTGGGCGATCTGCTCAGCCGCCAGCGTGCGGGAAAAACCTTCGTCACGCTGGAAGACGGCGACACCCTGCAACGCCCGCTGATTCTCGGCACCGGCGCGCAGGACAATCAGGGGGGCAGTCAAACCGGCCGGTTCGCGCTGCTCAGCGCGGACGGCAGGCTGTTGCTTTACCCCGCAGCGGAAATCAAAACGCTGGCCCGCGGCGGGCGGGGCGTCACCCTGATGGCGCTAGACGCCAAGGAAACCCTTGCCAGCATTGCCCATTTGCCGGCAGAGCGCGACGCCCTGCTCATCAGCGGCAAAGGTCGCGGCGGCGCAGAACGCACCACCACCCTCAGCCCCGCCCAGCTTGCACCGTATGTCGCCAAACGTGCCAAGCGCGGGCGCAAACTCGACATCCCATTCAAGCCAGAGCGGGCACAAAGCGCCTAAACAAAACAAAACGCCCTGCGCGAAGGCAGGGCGTTGAGGCATCAGGCCGATTCCACCGCAAGACGGCAGCGGCGGCCGGTAGTGCCGAGATTACTTGACGGTCACTTCGACGCGACGCGCTTCGGCAGCGCTGGTTCCGCCGCTTGTTTCTGCCGGTTTTTCGAGGGTGATGCGGTCGGCCGCGATGCCTTGCGCCTCCAGCGCGTCACGCACGGCAAACGCACGTTTTTTCGCCAACTCAGCGTTCAGTGCCGCGGAGCCAGTGGTGTCGTGATACCCGCTCACCACTACGGAATGCCCTTGCGCCACCGCCTCGGCCACCTGCTTTAATGCCGCATCCGCGCCAGCCGCCAGATCGGCCTTGCCACTGGCGAAATAGAACTTGACCACCCCGTTCTCCACCACCACGCTGGCACCGTCTGCATCAGCGGTTTGCGGTGCGGAAGCGGGAACGGAAGCGGCCAGACTCGGCGCCGAGTTTGCCTGCGAAGTGGCCGCCCCGCTGCCTCCATCCTTGATTGCCACGCCAACGATCACCGCGACTGTCGCCAGCACGGTGGCAAGGACCACGCCGACGATGGGAACGTAGTTGTCGTCATCCTGAAAAAACATCGCAAATCCTCCTGAGTGTTTTATGTGTCGCGTGCCGCAAAGCGCAGACACCGCGCAAGATTCTATGGACGCACCGCGCGTCTCCCGCCCAAGCGCGGTGCTGCCCGATCGACACCCCGTTCAGACCTCGGCAATAAGTTCAATTTCGACAGCCGCGCCCATGGGCAACTGCGCCACGCCAAACGCGCTGCGGGCATGCGCGCCGCGTGCGCCAAACACCTGGGCGATCAGTTCGGACGCGCCGTTGATC